>CALFWI010000233.1 GCA_937928615.1 uncultured Saprospiraceae bacterium
ATCTTATCCGTTTTTGCTTGACTCCTCTCTAAATCTTCTAATTTAATTTTAGTAGTATTCATAATTCTATTTTATCTAAAGATAATGGATTATTTTATTTTAATTTTTCTAATCTAGCAATTTTAATCTTGTAATATTTTATCATATTCCTTAACTATTGCTCTTCAAATACAGACATACCCGTATCTTCTATTGCCTCTTCTATTAATTCCTTTAGCCAAGCTGTTTCCTCAAATAATGCTTCTATTTCTTCTTCTGGTGTCATCGTTTTCATTTTCTTTTGAAGTAATATCTTTTACTCGGACTAGAAGTCCAAGCTACGGCTACGAGTTATTCCAACTCTAAAATAAAAGCCCCTTTCTGCTGCAAATTCAACCCTTTTGTCATATCAAAATGTTGCCCACTCATCACTTCCTTTCCAGTTGTCACACCTTCTAAAAGTTCCGAAAATCGGTCTAATTCTAAAGTATAGGGTTTTTCATTTTTATTCATAATCACCATTATTTTCTGTTCCTCATCATATCGAAAATAAACATAAACGCCATCTTTAGGAATAAAATGGGTCAGTTTACCATAATGTACTGCGGAAGCTGTTTTTCGCCAATTCAATAATTTCTTCATCCATTGTTGGGCTTCTTTCTGCTGGTCAGTTAAACCTGCCCCTGTAAATCCATTAGTTTTATCACCCGCCCAACCCCCAGGAAAATCACTCCGAATAATGCCATGGTCTCCGTCACTAGCCATTAGAATTTCTGTGCCGTAATAAAGTTCAGGTACCCCTCTAGTTGTCAAAAAGAAGGTGTTGGCTAATTTAAATTTGGCATAATCCTCCCCCAATTGACTATAAATCCGCATCATATCGTGGTTATCTGGAAAAACAACTAAGTCAGCAGGTGCAGGATACATAAAATCTTTGGCTAGGGTTTCATATAACTTCCCCCAACCACTCCCCCAACTTTCTGGGTCATTAATAGCATTTACAGCAGCTTCTTGCACAGGAAAATCCATCAGACTAGGCAACTCAGAAGTATAACCATTAGGGTTTTGCTTGCCTCTTTGCCAATAAGAAACAATCGCAGGGTCATTAAACCACTCCTCTCCGACTATATTAAAATTCGGATATTCTGCCATGACTCTTTCCGTCCATTCCGTCATATAATCCATATCTGGATAGGGGTAGGTATCCATTCTGATCCCCGCTAAACCTAGATATTCTACCCACCAAATACTATTTTGAATCAAATAATTACCCATTAATGGATTTAGCTGATTCATATCAGGCATCGTTTCCACAAACCAACCATCTCTAAATATTTTTCTATCTAATTTAGAGGCATAAGGGTCTTGTAAAAGGGTCTTTTTATGATTGGTGCCTGTGTAGCTTGGCCATTGATTAATCCAATCATCCATTGGTAAATCGTCCATCCACCAATGAAAAGAACCACAATGGTTCACTATCATATCCATAATCAACTTAATGCCTTTAGATTTTGCTTCTTTGCTTAACGCTCGATAAGCTTCATTTGTACCAAAACGAGGGTCTACTTTGTAAAAATCAGTCGTAGAATAACCATGATAGGAATATACTTCCATATCATTTTCTAATAATGGATTTAACCAAATAGCGGTAAATCCCATATCTGCCAAATAATCTAGATTTTTGCGAATCCCTTCTATATCTCCACCATGTCTCCCCCCTTTATTGGTTCGGTCTACTTTTTCCCGCATGCCTTCCACATTATCATTAGCGGGGTCACCATTGGCAAATCGGTCAGGTGTTATCAAATACATCACATCCTCATTATTAAATCCTTGCAATTCCGCCGCTCCTTTTTCTCTTGGAAAAAGCGTATAAGTATGCGTAGCTACTACTTCATCGTGATGCTTGAAGGTAATCGGGAATTTCCCTGCTTGCGCCGTCTCCTCAATTACTAGATCTAAGAATAGATAATTGGCATTTTTAACTTTTCTAACTTGTGTTAATTCGACTCCAGCATAATCAATGGAAGGATTTAAATCCCCAATATTCTCCCCATAAACCAATAATTGTAAATTGGGATGCTTCATATCTACCCACCAGTTAGGCGGTTCCACCCTTTCGATTTTGCTTTGAGCAAATAAACTTTGGGTGCTTAGACATAGCAGGAATAGGATTGCTTTGAACAAATTCATTTTTGTTAATTTTAGTTTCCTACAATAAGTAACACAGCTCTGTGAGCTGTGAAAAATCTTATGATATATTCGAGCACAACTCACAGAGTTGTGTTACTTTCGAGCACAACTCACAGAGTTGTGTTACTTATTCAAGCACAACTCACAGAGTTGTGTTACTTATTCGAGCACAACTCACAGAGTTGCGTTACTTATTCGAGCACAACTCACAGAGTTGTGTTACTACAGCTCATAGAGGGGTATTCCTAAGCTTTGGGTGCTAGCCGCTTCTGCAAATCTTCTAAAGAAACGCCTTTGGTTTCTGGCATCATGAATACCACCCAGATTAATTGAATGACCATCATAAATGCGAAAAAAGCAAAGATTTTTCCACCACCATACGTACTCTGAAAATAGGGGAATATCGTCGTAATTAACCAAGCAAAGACCCAATGTGTTCCACTTCCTAATGCCATACCAGACCCTCTCACTTCATTTGGAAATATTTCGGAGATAAAGACCCAAATTACGGCACCTTGACCAATGGCATGAGACGCAATAAAGGCAAATACCCAAAAACTTAGTCCCCCCAACGAATCTTGGAAAAAAGAAGAAGACATCATACCTAAGGAAATAATATAACCAATTGAACCAATAATCATCAACGTTTTTCGCCCTGCTTTATCAATCAAATATAAACCCAGCATGGTAAAAACTAAATTAACTGCTCCGATGCCCATTGTTTGGTATAAACCACTTTGTGCATCCATCCCTGCTGCTTCAAAGATTCTAGGGGCATAATAAATAATCGCATTGATACCAGAAGCTTGATTAAAAAAGGCTAGTAAAAAAGCTAGTAAAATGGGCAAGCTATATTTCCCAGAAAAGAATTCCTTGATGCTAGAACCTTGCGTCACATCCGAGGCTTGAATATTAGCTAGAGATGCTTCTAC
>CALFWI010000234.1 GCA_937928615.1 uncultured Saprospiraceae bacterium
ACAACAGAAGGTTGGATTGATATGTGGATTTCTGATGATGGAAAGTATTTATACCAATTATTTGGCTTGACAGGAGAGATTGGCGTATACGGTATTGATGGCACAAGTCTTACCTTTATTGAAAAGATAAGTGGAGATTTACCAGTAAATAATACACAAGGTATTGTTGCAGTTGGTCCGCCAGCAGCACAAGAAGTTACCGCAGCATATAGAATTATATTTGATGCAACATGGAGTGAAGTAACGCACCCAGCAGATTTCCCAGCAGAGGAGCCAAATATCGCAAGATGGTCTCCAGTAGCGGGTATGACACATAACGGTGCTGTTCAATTATTTAGAGAAGGAACAATTGCAACACAAGGAATTGTGAATATTTCTCAGACAGGTTCAAGACAACCATTAGATGCAGAAATTGCAAATTATATAGATGCAGGACATGCTGAGACTTATATCGAGAGTGCAACGAGAGTACGACCTTCTCCAGATACGATTTCAACGACATTTACGGCATCTGCTAGTCACCCATACTTGAGTTTAGCATCTATGATTGCGCCAAGTCCAGACTGGTTCGTAGGTTTTAACAACTTGAACTTAGTAGAAGATGGAAAATTTGTAGAAAGTAAAGTCATACAATTTGTACCTTATGATTCAGGTTCTGATTCAGGGGCGTCTTTTGCGTCAGATAATCAAGATACGCAACCAAGAGAAACAATCTTTAAAATTACAGATGGTGTTTTAGAAGGAGAAAATGGATATATTCCTAGTTTAGGTATTTGGAGAATCGAAAGAATTGATGCAGCTAGTAGCTGTAATGCACATGGAGGATATGTAGCAGGTGGGCCTTTTACTTTTACAGTTGATGGAACAGCAGATAATATTCCAGCAGGTGCATTGACTTTAACAGGTCAAAATGGCGCATTCAACCAATGGGTTGTAACAGATGATAGAGGAAATATACTAGGATTACCAGGTAGCTTTACTGGTCCTAACTTTGATGCAGCAGGTGTTGGTGTATGCTTTATTAGAAATTTAGCGTATGATGATGGCCTAGAAGGATTGGCAGTAGGAAACAACATCGAAGATTTAAGCGGCTGTTTTTCTTTATCTAACGGCGTTTATATAAATAGAGTAGCAGGAAATACTTCTTCAGGACCAGCAGTAGGCGCAGTATATGCAATGACAAATGGAGAAGGACAAATAGACGGAAACGTACAAGGCCCTAACGCAGTAGTAGCTTATGGACAAGCAGCAGATGGTACTTTAAGCATCATTGGTACTTATCCAACAGGAGGTAATGGTGGAGATTTTGACGGAGGTGAAGGTTTAGATCCATTAATTTCTGCTTATGCTATTACCAAAACAATAGATAACAGATTTGTATTAGCAGTAAATGCAGGTAGTAATTCGGTAACATCAATGAGAGTCAATCCAGATTTTTCTTTGACTGTAATAGACACAGAATCAACAGGTGATGTAGGGCCTAACTCAATTGCTCATACACCATCTGCAATGGCAGGTGTAAATGGAGTAGTATACGTAAGTAATATTACAAGAGCAGAATTTTTAGCATTAGGCGAACCGGGACATCAAGGAAGTTTAATTGGTTATAAATTGATGGATGATGGTTCATTAGAGCCAATTGCTAACTCCACAAGAGATTTAGCAAACCGACCATCAGCAGTACAGTTTTCACCAGACGGTAATTACTTAGTAGCAGCGTCCATCAATTCAGGTGCTTCTGGTTTAGGAAGTGGCAACGAAGATGAAATCGTATTATACCGAGTAAATGCAGATGGAACGTTAAGTGCGAATCAAACAGATGGCGCAACATCTACCTTAAGAGGCAATACGGAAGGAAGAAACTTACCATCAGCAATTGGTTTCCAAATTGTAGGAGATAATTACGTAGTGGTAACAGAGGCAAGAGAATTTCAACCAAATGGTGCGCCACCAGCGTTTCCAGCTTTACAAGATGGTTCTGTCTCAACATGGCAAATTATGCCAAATGGTACATTTAGACCAGTAGATTTAGATGTAGCATCAGGTGAAAATAATACAGGAAGAACAGCATGTTGGTTAGATTTTTCTGATGACAACACTTTCTTCGTATCCAATGCAATTGAAGCAGGCTTAGCTGCTTATAGCTTTAACAATGGAGACATTGAATTATTAGACCAAGTAGCAGCACAAGGAACAGGTGCGACAGGAAATACAAGTGACCCTGCATCAGCGTTCGCTACAACAGAAGGTTGGATTGATATGTGGATTTCTGATGATGGAAAGTATTTATACCAATTATTTGGCTTGACAGGAGAGATTGGCGTATACGGTATAGATGGCACAAGTCTTACCTTTATTGAAAAGATAAGTGGAGATTTACCAGTAAATAATACACAAGGTATTGTCTCCGTTGGTCAGCCAAGAACGGTAACACCACCAGTAGCAGAAACGACGGCAAGATATAGGGTTACTTTTGATGCAGCATGGAGTGCATTAACACACCCAACAGACTTTCCAGCAGAGGAGCCAAATATCGCAAGATTCTCTCCAGTAGCAGGGATGACGCATAATGCAGCTACTCAATTATTTGAAGAAGGAACGATTGCAACACAAGGAATTGTGAATATTTCTCAATCAGGTTCAAGACAACCATTGGATGCAGAAATTGCAGCATTGATTGATGGAGGATACGCAGAAACATACATCGAGAGTGCAACGAGAGTACGACCTTCTCCAGATACGATTTCAACGACTTTTGAAGTATCGACTAGTCACCCTTATTTAAGTTTAACTTCTATGATTGCACCAAGTCCAGATTGGATAGTAGGATTCAATAATTTGAACTTAGTAGAAGATGGTAAATTTATAGAAAGTAGAATCGTACAATTTGTACCATACGATACAGGTTCTGATTCAGGCGAGTCTTTTGCATCAGATAATCTAGATACGCAACCAAGAGCACCTATTTTCGAAATTACAGATGGACCGTTATCTAGTAATGGACAAATTAACAGCATTGGTATTTGGAGAATCGAAAGAATTGATGGAGGAAGTACTTGTAATGTAGCAGGTGGAAGCATCGCAGGTGGACCATTCTCTTACTGTGTGGATGGCGAAGCGGATAATATTCCAGCAGGAGCGATTTCTTTATCAGGTAACTCAGGCGCAAATAGCCAATGGGTTGTTACAGACGAAAGAGGGTATATCTTAGGTTTACCACCAAGTTTTACTGCTCCAAACTTCGATGCAGCAGGTGTAGGGGTATGTTTTGTATGGCATTTGTCTTATGAAGATGGCTTACAAGGATTAGCGATGGGAAATAACATTGAGTCTTTAGATGGATGTTTCAACTTGTCGAATAGCATTTATGTAGAACGAAAAGAATGTATTACTGTTTGTGATGTTAATGGTGGTAATATAGTAGGAGGACCTTTTGAATTTTGCGTAGGAGATGGCGAAGCAGACCACATTCCAGCAGGTGCTATTTTGACGGAAGGTAAAAAAGGAAGTAATTCACAATATGTGGTAACCGATGACTTAGGAAATATTTTAGGCTTACCACCAACACCAGATGCAGTCAATTTTGAAGGAGCGGGACCAGGTTTATGTTTAGTATGGCATTTGTCTTATGAAGATGACTTAACAGGTTTAGCAGTAGGAAATAATATCAGCGAATTAGCAGGTTGTTATGATTTGTCTAACCAAATTAGAGTAGTCAGAAATAATTCAGGTGAAATTTGTGAAGCAGGGGCTACTTGTAATCCACCATCAGCTATTCAGATTGATGTATTAGATTCAAGAAGGGTAAGAATGGATTGGGAGAATGTAGACAATGCGGCAAAATACTTTGTACAAATCCGATTCCAAGGACAGACAAGGATTGTTGCAGCTGCTTTGATTCGTCACTCAAGATTACATTTATTTGGACCATCTGGTAGAGCTTACGAGGTAAGATTCCAAACAATTTGTAAAGATGGTAGTCAATCTGAATTTACGGAATGGATTCCTTTCTCTACACCTCCAAGTGGTATTTTAGTATCAACAGCGGCACAAGGAAGAAGCGCAGATGATTTTATTGCAGATATTACAATTGGAGAGGAAGCTATTCCTATGACTACCTTCCCGAATCCTGTAAGTGATGTATTGAATGTATACTATAAAACGACTACAGAAACAGCAGTATTATCTGTTTACCATATCTCTGGTAAAAAGATATCAACAATAGCTTTAGGAAAAGATGCAACAAGTCACCAAGTAAATGTTGCTAATTTAACGAATGGCGTTTACTTAGTAAGAATCGACGAAGCGGGTCAAGTCCCAGTTACCAAGAGAGTTGTTAAAGGCTCAAGACAATAAGCAATACGAATAGAGAATAAGCATCAATTTTTCAGAGGACGCTCTATTTTTTTAAATTTTTGTACTATAGAAATAATAATGTTGAGGTCAGTATCTTTGGATACTGGCCTTTTTTGATTTACCCACCAATATATTTGGCAATTACTGCTTTAAAAACCCGACCAACAGGTATATCTATTGCACCAATATGTATATTACTAGTTTCAAAATAATCGACTCTAGAAAAATTAACGATAAAGGATTTATGGACTTGGTTAAAATTATAAGGCGCTAATTGTAGCGCTACTTTTTTGAGACTGGTATAGGCGACAATTTTTCCTTTGTCGGTATGCCAAATAACATATTCTTTTAGCCCTTCGATATAGCGGATTTCCGAGTAACGTAGTCGATGCGTTTTTTTTCCAGCTTTAATTAAAATATAATCTTGCAAGGAAATTGCTTTTTGTGTTTTATTGATCGCTTGTAGGAAGCGTTGAAAGGCAAAAGGTTTGAGTAAATAATCAACGGCTGCTAATTCAAAACCTTTCAAAGCGTGTTCTGCATAAGCAGTCGTAAAAATAACTTGATTACCTTGCCGAATCATCGTTGCTAATTCTAATCCACTCAAAAAAGGCAATTGAATGTCGAGAAAGAGCAATAGATTATCCGCTTGTTGCCAA
>CALFWI010000235.1 GCA_937928615.1 uncultured Saprospiraceae bacterium
CTCCTTATTTATTTACATTATAGATTGACTACATTCTGTGGCCTGCCAGCCAAAAATGCTTTAATATTCTCCGCTACTATAGCAATCAATCTACTTCTAGATTCTTTCGTCGTCCATGCATGATGTGGCGTTATCAAACAATTAGAAACACCTAATAATAAATGGTCTTTTGGTGGCGGTTCTTGTGATAAAACATCTAATCCTGCACCTGCAATTATGTCTTTTTCTAAGGCGACTTTTAAATCGGATTCATTTATCAATCCTCCTCTACCAGTATTGATGATATAGGCCGATTTTTTCATTAGACCTAAAGTCGTTTGATTGATAATACCTTCATTGTCAGTAGTCAAAGGAGCGTGTAAGCTGATGACGTCACTTTCTTTCCAGAGGTTGGTTAAATCGACTAGTTGTATATTTTTGTTGGCTGGTGCTTTTTTACTTCGCCTGACAGCAATTACTTTCATGCCAAATGCCAACGCTATTTCTGCTACTTGCTGCCCAATCTTTCCATAGCCATAAATTCCCATTGTTTTGCCAGACAATTCCATCATGGGACTTTTCCAATAACACCAATCTATGGAGTTCGCCCAACCGTTTTGTTGAACGGTTTCATTATGTAGGCCTACTCTATTTATTAGTTCTAATAGCAATGCAAAAACATGTTGTGCTACGGAAGGCGAACTATACCCTACTGCATTGCAAACAGTAATGCCAAAATGATTCGCCGCATCAATGTCAATATTATTATACCCCGTTGCCAAAGTGCATATCAATTTTAATTGAGGCAATTGCGCTAGTATTTTTTTATCAAGTGACCGTTTATTCACAATGATGATACTGGCATCCTTTGCTCTCTCTATCACCAAATTATCGACTGTTCTTTTATGAATGGTTAAATCTCCTTGGTTGGCAATCGCTTCCCAACTAAGGTCGTCAGGGTTGGCTACATGGCCGTCTAGAATGACTATTTTTTGCATTATATATTTATTGTTCAACTCCTCCAGAGTTATAGGATAGCATCTGTTATTGCCCTGCCCCCGCATTTTCATACGGGGTTATTGATGTTCAATCCTTTCAGGATTTTTTACGTATGGTAGACGGTTACTTATGCTTCCCTACGTTCCAACCACTCTTCGCTAAATGCTTTTCTGCAAAAGCAATCGGCTCTCCCTCTAACTCCGTTCCAAACGTATCATTCCAACGATTTAGGAAACCAAAAAGCGCAATGGTCGCACCAAAATCAACTATCTGTTTTTCAGAAAAATGCTTGCGTAATTCGGCAAAATGTTCCTCGGTTACGGCATTTGGGACTTGCCCTGCGGCAAAACCAAATCGTAGTGCCGCACGTTCTGATTCATCAAAAACGGGGCTATTTTCAAAATCCCATACCGCTTCAATTTTTTCGATAGAGGCGCCATGATTATGTGCCTCGCCTGCCGTATGTGCTTGGCAATAGCGGCAACCACTTGCATTACTAGACACGTGCGCTACTAGATTTTTTAGATACAAAGGCGCTCTCTCCTTATCCTTTATATTCTTAGCGGTCCAACCCATATTTTTAAAAGCCAATTTGATGGCAGCGAATGGAGATAGTTGCCCTGCCTGCCCTATAATATTAACGGTTAACATCCCAAAACTACCAACTAGCGCAGGAATCCGCCCCATTATTTTAATGGAATTTGGTACAAAACCCATTCCTTTTTCAGCAGCATCCATGATTGGTTGGATAGCCTCTAAGTCTTTGCCTGATAGTGGTTTTAATTTGGACATATTTTAACGGTTGACGGTACACGGTTAACGGTACATGGTTTGGAATAAAATAAGCCTTGAAATTAACTAATTAATAATAGAATCAAAAAAAGTTGAATCAATTTGTCATAATTTGGTTTTATCAAGAACTAATAAGATAGATACCTTCTCAAAATGGATAAAATTTAATGGATAAAGAACAAGCCTTTATAAAAATTCTGGAAACGAATCAACAGCGCATTCAAAAGATATGCGGAATGTACACTTCTACCCCAGAAGATTGTAAAGACTTGGTGCAAGAGGTTGTTTTGAATATTTGGAAAGCCTATGCTTCTTTTGAAGGAAAGTCCACTATTAATACTTGGATTTATCGGATAATTCTAAATGTTTGTTTGAAAAAGAGGTTTCTGCAAAAGAAAGCACAAAAAACGGTTTCTTTGGATGGTTTATCCTTTGACCCTATATCAGAAACGACTTCACAAGGTGATAATTATTTAGCTTTAAAAGCATGTATTAGCCAACTAGATTTTTCGGATAGGGCTATTATTATTCTTTTTTTAGAAGAGATGGCTTATAAAGAGATAGGGGAGATTATTGGTATTTCAGAAAATTATGTAGCCGTAAAAATTAAACGAATTAAAGCAAAATTAGCCATATGCTTAAAACATAAATTATCATGACAGAAAAACAACTAAAAGAGATTTGGCAGTCAGCAAATGATAAGAACGAAACCATCAACTTCCATTCCTTAAACTTAAAAGAGATGAATCAACAAATCAAAAAATTTGAAGAGACTATTGCCGCTAGGAATAACCGAGAAATATTTGCAGCTATGTTCGTAATCATAGGCTTTGGATATTATGCTTTTACCATCCCCACGCTCTTAGGTAAATTAGGTTCTATCTGGACGATTGGTTGCGGTATTTGGGTGATTTATAAACTTAAAAAAGTGGAAGCTAAGCAACCTGGATTTAATATTGAACATAGCATAAAACAACAATTAGTTGATTATCAAGAATATGTAAAATCAGAGCAGCAATTGTTAAATAATATTTTGTATTGGTATTTATTACCCTTTATTCCTGGTATGGTGTTATTTATGTTGGGGACGGGAAAAGAATGGACCGATTTACTTGTTAGTTTTAGTATAATATTTATCGTTTTTCTTGCCATTTATCTTTTGAATAAAGAGGCTGCTAAAAAACAATTTACACCGCTTTTAACGGATATTGAAAAGACTTTACAGAATTTAGAACAGGTCACTTAGTTGGAAGTAAGGTGTTTTGAATTTCAAATCATTGCCTAATAACGCAGCAGCATTCATTCGCAGTAAAAATTACCAACGTCACTAATGCGGGAACGTTGGCATTCATTAAAAAAACAAAAACATGAAAAATATACTACTAGTCGTTTTGACTTTAATCGTTAATGTTTCCTTCGGACAAACAGAAACAGCGGAGAACAAAGCGGTAACCGAAACATTTGTTAGCCATTATAATAAGGAGGATTATACTGCTATATTTTCAATGTTTGCAGATGTTATGAAAACGGCATTGCCTCTAGATAAAACCACCCAATTTTTGAAAGGCCTTAAGGCTCAAGTAGGAAATATTTCTAATCGAGAATTTGTGAAATATGAAGGTGGAACTTATGCTTCTTATAAAACAACATTCGAACAGGCGGTGCTCGCGCTCAACATCTCCATAGATGATAACTCGGATATAAACGGATTGTTGATTCAGCCTTTTGTTGAAGCACTTAATACAGAAAAGGTAATCAATAATTTGTCTACTAAAAGCGGTATCATAACACAAAAACAAGCGGAAATAATATTTGAAAATGCAAAGAAATTCCCAAATCACACACAAGTTTCGATTGCAATAATTAAAGATGGAACAATTAATTATTATGGTATAACTAATCAAAACGATACTATTTCAAGCATTAATAATCAAAAAAGTATTTTTGAAATAGGTTCTATATCAAAAGTTTTTACAGCTACTCTACTTGCCAATTTTGTGATAGCGCAAAAAATTAAGCAGACTGATAACATCAATG
>CALFWI010000236.1 GCA_937928615.1 uncultured Saprospiraceae bacterium
AAAACCCATTGGGCTTAGTAGGATTAATAATAATTTCATGTCCTTCTTGATTAAAGGTAAAAGTAGGCGTCCCTTTTTTTTGGACGACATAAAAATCTTTTTTAATACTGATGTTGCTATAAATGGGTGGAACTTTTAGCTGTCCATTAAAATCGATGATGCCATATACCGCATCATTCTTCCCTGTGCCTTTATAAACTTCTTTATCAATTTCTTTTAGAACTAAAGCGGAACTATCTCGCCAATGGAAGTCTTCTACATAGTCAAAATCGGTTGCAATAATTACTTTGCCATTGGTATCTATATAATTCCATTTGACTGGATTGTTGGGTAAATCTTTTACAAAGTACTTAATACCTACCTTTTCCTCGTCTATTTTGTTCGCATAGGGCATTCTAAAATCTGCTAAAAATTCAAAGGCATTCCCCAAACTAAATTTTGGTGGCAATGGGAAATTTCTTTCTAAATCAAAGACTATTGTACCTCCGCTACAAGCCCTTGCCCTACCTGCAATGAATGGTCCAATATACGTATAGCGAATAGGTTGACCATTATTAGTCAATTCTTGCCCTGCTTTATTGACAATCCCCATTTTTCCATCAGGTGCAATAAACGTACTGACGGCAGAAGCTTCATCAAAAGGCCTTAAGCCTATTATTGGAGGTATTTTGATGGACTGATTTTGTACATAATCATACATTTGAAAAGTAGTCGCTTCGCCTGGTAAAATGGCTGATAAATAACTGGGGGATAAGGGGATTTTGCCACCGAGATAAATACTCCTAAAATTGGTTAAAAGTTCTGCTGTATTTTTAGGTCTATTGATTTTTTTTGCGGGGTCTAATCGAAGCAATGTTCGATATTGCATGCGGGCTTCTCCTGTTCTTGGATTTCGAACTGGACGTCCTAGCGGACCTCGAACGGTATCTCTCGTGATTAGGCTATCTCCCTGAATTTCGTATCCTGCTAATTTTGGTTGGTAAACTGTATAACGCTCAAAACCAATAGGTTCGGCTTCTCTAGGGGTACGTTTGACCGCTTTGGGTATTAAGATGGTTTCTTCATAGATAACAGGTTTTGGCACAAAAGCGCCTTTCTCAAAAATATAATTAAAAACCTGCTCCTTAAATTGTAAAGCAATCGAATCTTTGTCGATCTGGGGAACGGCGGTATAATTACAGGGTAGGGTAGCGAAACTGTCGGGGGTAATTCCGATGACGCCATAGTTACTATCTTGGGAGCAAATGGCTAAATTATTTTGGATAGCAAAAATATTACTGTAATTGGTTGGAGAACTGATAAAGGTATCTTGGTCCACTAATTTATTAAATAAACCATAACCACCCCTGCTGACTAAATAAATATTTTCTTGTTGAGTCGGTTCAATTTTACGAAAGAAAGAAGATACTTTTTTACCCAAGGGATTAATCAAATGAAAGGCTCTTCTGCTGTATTTGATAGCATATTGGTCGTTTAGAGGATTGCATAAGTAGCCATAATTTTTTTCATTATCAGTTACTGATTTTTTGTCAATTTTACGAAAAGTGTGAATAATAGAGTCTTTTCTAAAATTCCATATATAAGCGTTTGGGGTATCTTTATTAGAGAAAGGAACAAATAAAGCTAATTGTTTATTTACCTTTTTGAAGTAGGCATAAGCCTCTTGTTTTTTTGAAAATCCCCCTTTAACCTGTTGATGGATGTACCATTTTCCTGCTTCTAAAACAGCATAATTTTGTTCATCTAAGACAATGATATCTTCAAAAAATATAGGTAAATGTAACCGTCCTGTTGTGTCTATTAATCCCCAAGCGCCATGCTTATTTTCTTTTACTTTATAATAGCCTGAATGTCCTGCACGTTCGATTAAACTATATTTGGAAGGCACAATTTCTTCATCATTTGGAATTCTACTAATGCCCCATTGTCCATCTTTTTTGGTATAGAAATAACTGGTTGCTCCAACTTTTCCACCATCGGCTAGACAAATATTTTGAAATTTATTACCCTCAAAATAAGCCTTTCCATAAATGTCGATTAGCTTAAATTGCCGCTCTTCGGAGCTAGCAAAAAAATCATTGGAGACGACTTTTATTTGATGGTATTGATTGGAGACAACTTCTTCTAATTCCTTATTTAATAAACCAACTTTTCCGTCGAGTTCAAATACTTTATAAGGAGATGCCGCCCCATCATTTGTTATTTTATTATAGGGCACATTCACATCTCCCAAAAAATCGTACTTAGGAAAAATGATGGTGTCAACCAAAGTCGGATATATCTTAATATATCCCCATTTATGATTGACTCTAATTGGATGAACGTCTAAGTAGCGTTTGCCTATTTGGGCATCACTAGTAGTAAGGAATAGACAATTGAGGAGTAAAAAGAGGGCGCAACTTTTCCAATAGTTGGGTAAGGAGAATGTTTTCAGAATCATTAGGTTTAATGCTAAATGATGGAATGTGTTACTGGTTGCTGGTTGTTAGTTGCTGGTTGCTAGTTGTTTGTCACAACCAGCAACTAGTAGCAACCAGCATTTTCTTACCTATCGCAGCACTTTCATTACTTTTTTAGTAGCAATGAAATTTCCATTGGCAATAATGGTCAAATAATAAGTGCCACTGCCTAATGCTTCTGTTTGTAATTGTACGGGGGCTGTTGATATATCTTCAATGGTCAATGATTTTACTTGTTGCCCCATTTGATTATTCAGCGATAACTGCCCACGTTGACCTGCTAAACCTGCTAAATCGACCTGTAATAAATCGGCTACAGGATTGGGATATAACCGAATATTTGTTGTGTTTACGGGAGTAGAGGTGACTACATCGGTCTTTGCTATTGGTGCTTCCTCCATTTCTTCATCCTCCATTCCATTACTGATTTCGTTAATAATTACTTGTAAATCTTCTACAGATTCTACTTTTCCGCTCCTTATATTCATCTTAAAGACATAAGTTTCTCTCCCTAATGTGGCTTCATATAATTCATCTGCTGCTTCCTTAAAATCATGTTCTGAAAAAGTAGCAATCAAATCTCCTGGTAATACGGCAATTAATTTATTATCAACATCAGGGTAATACCGCATGCGTTGTGTGCTGCCACCATGAAAAGGGACGACGACTGTATTATCGGCAGTGATTAAATAAACTTTTGTCTCCTTTTTCAAATGGTTGGCGGTTGGCCCGAAATCAAATTCCGCTAATAATGCGGTTGCTTCTCTAAAATAGCGGTTGTCATAATTATAAATGCCCATGTTATTGGCACTAATCGTTCTTCGAAAAGAACGCTGTAAATTACGGTCTGCTTTTTTCTCGTTTAATAATTTTACTTGTTGTTGATGTTGGGCTAAAAGCGTCTGATAGCGAGCTTTTGCAGCTTCTAATTCTGCTCCTTGTAAGGCTACTTTTACAGGAATTTGATACAACTCTTCTCCGTATAAAGTTAAGGTGTAAGTACCTGCTGTGGCATCCAAAGGTTTTAATTCTTTTTTATACCAAGCTCCCGGTGTATTAATCGCTGGTTTTGATTTAGGGTCTTTTGCCTTATCGGTTCCTACATAGACTAAAGCTATGGTAGATTTTCCTTTTAACTTAGGGGATTGACTCAGGTCTAAATCATTGAAAAGTAATTTGTGTTGCCCTTTGGTATCTGGATTAACGGGTTGTTTTTTGATTGCTTGACGCAATTGATTAATTTCTTGTTCTAATACCTCGTTTTCTATAATTTCTTTTTGAGCTTGGTAATTTTGTGCAATTCCTTCCCAATTTCCTGCTGCCTCATCAAATTCCCAGACATCAAAATCGCCACCAGTAGTCGAAACTAAACTTACTTCAATAGGTTTATCCGCAGCTAAACTAACGGGCTTATCTGCGATATATCCTCTAATTTCAAACATACCACCTGTTTGCATCCAATCCACTGTACCATTTTCATTTGCTACTTTCATTGGGATGCCAGAAGTAATGATTTCAGATACGCTTTGGTAATTTTTATAAACCAACTTGACTGCTTCTTTGACCGTTTCTCCTGATGCTGTTTGGAAAGCATTGGCTGGAACTTTGAGGTAACCACCTGATGCTAATTGGAAAGTACTTGCTTTCGCTGGATTTGGAATGACTAATTCTTCTGAGGGACTGGAGATTTCTTCAAAAGGTGCATCAATGGCTAAACTTACTAATTGTGCTTTTGCTTTATTAATTTGGTCAGTTGCTGTTGCTTCTTGGTCAGGGGCACAAGCTGCTATTAACAAGATGAGCAATAAAAAAGTAATTTTGAAAAATGAAAAATAAGAGAAAGGAATAACTGTTTTCTTTGTCATTTTAGAGTTTTTTAGAAAAAAGATTTAATAGAAAGTAATAGCGAGGTAGTGGGATTGTAATGGGAAGTAATTAAGTAGTAAACACTTTACCAAAGTTAATTATTTTATTTTGGATTGTAAAATTTTAAAATATATCAATTTAAAACTATATACTTTTTGAAAACGCTGCTTTTTTCGATAATTACCATATCTAAAATAAAGGATTCTGGGTTAAGTAATAGAGAGCTGTGTTACTTAAAAAACTAAAAAAGGACTACGGATTTAACCGTAGTCCTTTTTAATAAATTAAAACATTTTTTCGGGAACGTTTGAATTTTAGCTAACCTCCAAAAAATAGATGGAATAAAACTAAAAAATGAAGCTACTTATTAAGGCGAAATAATAATCTTTTCTACAATACTGCCTTCTCTGGTTTGTATACTTAAAAAATACATACCCGAAGGGAGAGGAGGTACTTGTATTAACTGCTCTTGTGTCCCTATATCTTGAAGTGGATGATTCCATTGCTTGATTAACTTTCCATTTAGACTATACACTTGAATATGAACAGGTGTAGGCTTAGTCAAGGTATATCGAACCATTGTTTGTTGAGTAAAAGGATTCGGTTGAATGGTTAAGATTAAATTGGACTTAGTTGGTTGGTCAGCTGGTTTGATAATAACTATAGGTTGTAACTGTTCAGGTGCTTTTTTTTCAAAAGAAGC
Organism: uncultured Saprospiraceae bacterium; assembly: GCA_937928615.1. Taxonomy (GTDB): domain Bacteria; phylum Bacteroidota; class Bacteroidia; order Chitinophagales; family Saprospiraceae; genus JAFMDF01. The sequence goes on from CALFWI010000236.1 coordinate 5,029, forward strand.
CTTGGCCTCTTTTTCCTCGTCATCAGTTACACAATTTTCAATACGTGCTATAAATTCGACTGCCTCGCCAGTTGCAAATCCTGGTAATAAAAGAATAGACTGCCCAGCTTTAAAAGATACACTCGCATTACTAGCAATCGTCGCATTAGATTCCACTTTATCTTGCGCGTGGTAAGTCTTTGTTTGTAAAGTAGCATCATTCAAATACAAATGACTTGTCTCTACATGTGCCATATTGCAGAAATCTGTTGTTTGGCAAGTCGTCGGTGTTGGCCTTGGGCCATGTAGAATTCCATTTCCAAAAGAAGCATAATAGACTTTAGAAAAGTCGTTAGGGTCAATGACTAAATCAGTCAGATTGTTTTGTAAAGGGAGCGATAAATTGCGATTCCAAGTGGTGCCATCATCAGTAGAATAAAGTGGGCCAGATAAGCCACTTACAAAAATAGTCGTGGAGTCACATGGATCTAAAGTAATTCTCTTAGGAAAAGGCGTCTCGAATTGTCGGATCCAATTTTCACCACCATCTCTGGTTAACCAAATGCCTGCTGCTTTAGACATACCGGGAATCTGCATATCTGTTAACCATATTTTTTGTCGATTAGCATCTCGCCAATCCACGGCAAAATGGAGCGGATATTTCCAAATTGGCCCATCATAATGAATCCCATCTACCCCTGGAAGAGGCGTCAAATTGCCTCTTAAAAATTCCCAAGTAGTACTTCCATGTGGTAGGCGATAAATGCCAGTTTGTTCTAAATTATTAAAGTCAGGTTTATCTCCAGCTAATAAGATATAAATGTCTTGATTTTCGGGATCTACTTCAATTTGAGTAATGATATTTGGATGATTAGGAAGGCCCGCATTATACCATTCCCAAGTTTGTCCTTCATCTAGGGACCGAGCGACCCCTTGGCCTTTGGCACCTCCATATAGCACTTTGTTTTTATTATCATAAGCTACTGCTAGAAAGGAAACTAGAAACCCTTCATCGGGGGTTATTTTCGTCCAATCTACTCCTCGATTATTGGAATGATAAATACCACCAGGATGTGTAGAACTATAATTACCATACCATTCGTAAGGAAAATCATGTATACTACTGGTTGCTGCCCATACTTTCTGGTCGTCGGTTGGATCAAAAGCAAAATCGTAAGTGGTATTAAAGGTGGTTTGGCAAATTCGCCAAGTATCGCCTGCATCTTCTGTTACAATGCCGCCAATATCAGAATAGCCACAATAAGCAACATTTTTATTAGTTGGGTGAAATTCTAAATGCCAAGCACTTGTTTGATCTAAACCTGTCGAGCTCCAACGCTTTTTTTCGCCCCTTGGTAATTCATCTTCAAACTTGGTAAAAGGCGATTCCCAATTTTCTCCCGTATCCCGAGTGACATGTAAAAAATAATTACCTGTTCCTCCGGCTATGGTTGCATCTCTTCGATTTACTGAAAAGCTTCTATAACCTGTATCATCCCAACCAATATCTAGTCCAATGGCACTCCAATCAAATTTATCAGCAGGCCAAGTTTCAAAAGGAAGCCTATCTGTTAGTAGTTGCTGAAATTGTTGGGTAAAGGTTTGTCCTGCATCTTGACTTACCCAGACTTGAGTGCCATAAGCGTCATTCCAAATCCTTGCCCCTGTTACATAGAGTACCTTAGAATTATTTTCTGCCATTCTAATCCAATCCCCACCTATTTGGGCTGTCCTAGCGAAAGCACCGCCATTGTGACTTATCCAAACATAGCCACAATCTAAATTAGCATATCCAGCTCTATTGCTATAAGTTCCACTACAGGCGGAGTCGTCTGAATCAATAAAACTCAAAGTTAGTCCATCTTCATCTCTGCCTCCTGTAAAACCTCTGATAGCACTCTCCTGAAATAAGGAAAAAGTAAGTCCTGCGTCTGTCGATAAATAGATGCCATTTTCTGTCGCATGATATACCCTATGCGGGGTGGTGCTATAGTCAATAAAAGTGCCTTTACTAGTCCCACTGATGTCAGGTACTACTGCCCAAGTAATGCCCTTGTCTGCACTGCGATAAAGGGCGGTACCACCTCCTGCGAAAACAATATCTTCGGTAAAAGAATCCGAGACCCAATAACGTATCCGATTCGCATTAGACCCAATTTTACAATCGGCATAATTATAACCAGTAGTTGGTAATAAGTCGATTAAGGAATAGATATCCGTCCAAGTAAGCCCCCCATCCGTACTCCGTTTGGGTACACAACCTCCGTAGGCATGGAACACAATACTTGTATCGGGATTAAAACCAATGTAGGCAGCATTGGGTAAATCATTAGAAAAAGTCGCCTCATAATGATGTACAGGATACCAAGAATGGCCTTCATCTGCACTTCTATAAAGCGTGCCTAAATCTGAGCCTGCAAACCATAAGTCACTATAAGGACTGATGGAAAAACCAGCTAAGGCGCCGCCACCACCTACGCCCTTGGTCGTATATTTTAAAGTATCTGGAGCTATAGGTGGAAGTGGTGATTCTGGAGTACAGGTATCGACTGGTTGACAAGTTGTCGGTGTTGGTCTTGGTCCGTGTAAAATACCATTTCCAAAAGAGGTATAATAGACTTTAGAATTGTCACAAGGATCAATGACTAAATCAGTAAGATTGTATTGTAAAGGAAGCAGTTCATTGCGTTCCCAAGTGGTGCCGTCATCGGTAGAGTAAAGTGGCCCAGATAAACCACTTACAAAAAGGGTAGTCGTGTCACATGGGTCTAAAGTAATTCTCTTAGGAAAAGGCGTCTCGAATTGTCGGGTCCAATTTTCACCACCATCTCTGGTTAGCCAAATGCCTGCTGCTTTATACATACCTGGAATCTGCATATCTGTTAACCATATCTTTTGTCGATTAGCATCTCGCCAATCCACGGAAAAGTGGATAGGATATTTCCAAATTGGCCCAATATAATGGACACCATCTATACCTGGAAGCGTCACATTGCCTCTTAAAAGTTCCCAAGTATCACTGCCTTGCTGTAGGCGATAAATCCCAGTTTGTTCCAAATTATTAAAATCAGGTTTATCTCCAGTTAATAAAATATAAACGTCTTGGTTTTCGGGATCAATTTCAATTTGAGTAATAATATTCGGATGGTCAGGAAGGCCCGTATTATACCACTCCCAAGTTTGTCCTTCATCTAGAGACCGAGCGACCCCTTGGCCTTTGGCGCCTCCGTAAAGTATCTTATTTTTATTATCATAAGCTACTGCTAGAAAGGAAGCCAGAAAATCTTCATTAGGGGTTATTTTCGTCCAATCTAGCCCTCGATTATTGGAATGATAAATACCACCAGGATGAGTGAAACTATAATTACCATACCATTCGTAAGGAAAATCATGTATACTACTTGACGCTGCCCATACTTCCTGATCATCGGTTGGGTCAAAAGCAAAATCATAAGTGGTATTAAAACCTGTTTGGCAAACCCGCCAAGTATCGCCTGCATCTTCTGTTACAATGCCACCAATATCAGAATAGCCAGAATAAGCAACATTTTTATTAGTTGGATGAAATTCTAAATGCCAAGCACTTGTTTGGTCTAAACCTGTTGAACTCCAACGCTTTTTTTCGCCTCTCGGTAATTCATCTTCAAATTTGGTAAAAGGAGATTCCCAATGCGCTCCTGTATTCCTAGTGACATGTAAAAAGTAATTACCCGTTCCTCCAGCTATTGTTGCATTTCTTCTATTCACGGAAAAGCTTCTATAGCCTGAATCATCCCAACCAATATCCAATCCAACAGCACTCCAGTCAAATTTGGCAGCAGGCCAAGGTGCATAAGGCGTCCTATTCGTTATTAATTGCTGAAATTGTTTGGTGAAAGTTTGCCCTGCATCGGGACTCACCCAGACTTGAGTACCATAAGATTCATTCCAAACCCTTGCCCCTGTTACATAGAGAACCTGAGAATTATTCTCTGCCATTCTGATCCAATCCCCGCCTACTTGGTCTGTTCTAGCAAAAGCACCACCATTGTGACTTATCCAAACATAGCCACAATCTAAATTAGTATATCCAGCTCTATTGCTATAAGTCCCACTACAGGCGGAGTCGTCTGAATCAATAAAACTCAAAGTTAGTCCATCTTCATCTCTGCCTCCTGCAAAACCTCTGATAGCACTCTCCTGAAATAAGGAAAAAGTAAGTCCTGCGTCTGTCGATAAATAGATGCCATTTTCTGTCGCATGATATACACTATGTGGTGAGGTATTATAATCAATAAAAGTACCTTTACTAGTCCCACTGATGTCAGGTACTACTGCCCAAGTAATGCCCTTGTCTGCACTGCGATAAAGGGCGGTACCACCTCCTGCAAAAACAATATCTTCGGTAAAAGAATCCGAGACCCAATAACGTATCCGATTCGCATTAGACCCAATTTTACAATCGGCATAATTATAACCAGTAGTTGGTAATAAGTCGATTAAAGAAGAAATGTCCGTCCAAGTAAGGCCTGCATCCGTACTCCGTTTGGGCACACAACCTCCGTAGGCATGGAAAACAATACTTGTATCGGGATTAAAACCAATGTAGGCGGCATTGGGTAAATCATTAGAAAACCTAGCTTCGTAATGATGTACAGGATACCAAGAATGGCCTTCATCTGCACTTCTATAAAGCGTGCCTAAATCTGAGCCTGCAAACCATAAGTCACTATAAGGACTGATGGAAAAACCAGCTAATGCGCCGCCACCGCCCACGCCCTTGGTGGTATAAGCTTGTGAAAATAAATAGAAGGGAAGTAGTAGCAATAGCGCGAAAATTAATTTTTTAGACATAGATAGTGTTTTAAATGCTTGGTATTAAAATTTCTATACGACTTCCTTTATGTAAAGGCGACTTAAATTGATATTTTCCATGTAATAAATGAATACGAGCGATAACATTCCTAATACCAATTCCTCCAAAAGCTTTATTTTCATCAAACCCTATCCCATCATCTGCTACAATAAGCTTAATGGTACCTTCTTGTTGAAAAAGGGCTATTGTAATAGTAGCAGCCTTTGCATGTTTAATAGTATTGCTTATTAATTCTTGTATAATTCTATAAAGGTAAATTTGAGTTGTTTGACAATTAATAACAAGGCTAGTATCTAGTTTCGTAATCACCTGTAAGTGATCCATCTTTTCTTCTAAATTATTGCATAAATCTTGAATGGATAAAATCAATCCCATTTTCTTTAAGGAATAAGGCAACATATTTTTAGAAATACCCCGCATGGATTGATAAAGCTGGTCTATTCGATAATAGAGTACGTTCATTTTTTCATAAGAAGGATGTTGTTGATCTATTTCTACTTGATGTTTTAGACTAATAATCTGTATGCCTAAATCATCGTGTAAATCTTGTCCTAGTCTAGTGCGTTCCATTTCTTGACCATCAATTAACGCTTTATTTGTTTTCTGGCGTTCTATTTCTAACTGTTCTGTTCGTTGTTGTACCTGCTCTTCTAAATTCTGAGATAATTTATTTAATCGATATTGCAAAAAAAAACTCTTTTTAGTGGTATCTTTTTGTACATAAGCAACCAACATGCAACTAATATAAAAAGAAAAAAGGAAAAAATTATTAGTAAGGAATAAAGAAAAATTATGATCAAATAGTTCTAAGTTAAAGATTGCAATAAGATTATAACAAAAAACCATTAATAATAAATAAACAGTAGTTTCTACTATATTATATTTAGGTGTAATGCACCACAAACTAATAATAAATAAACCCATTATGTAAGTAGCATAACCTACTTCATTAGGATTAGCTAGACAAAGCATCATCAATATGCCGAACATTAAGACCAAGAATTCAAATAGATTAAATAATAGACAATAGTTGTATAATTTTTCTCGTATTAATGCAATTAGTAAAAGTTCTGTCAGTAAAAGTGGAATAATAACACCAAACCTCAATAATATTATTTTTTGATAAGTTTGAGGCAATGCATATATATCTAAAATGGTAAATAGTGCATATAGCATCAACACAAATGGGAGATATTTGCTAGATACTTGTAATACTTTTTTTTTATGCTGCTCTTCATGTGCAGCTTTAATTTCAGCATCTCGGAAGGTTAACAACCATTTATTAAGGTAGATAGATTGATCGCTTGCTAACATCTTGGATATGGTTTAAATGATTCGTCTGGTTAATAGCTTTATTTTGATCTACTTCTAAAAATTTTTAGACGCTAATATACTTTTAATATCGTTATCTAGCCCTATTTTACTCCATCGGTAATTTTAGCATTTTCTTCAAATGATTGATTTTTTTTACGCTTCGTCTAATAGAGCGATTAAGGCATAATGTAAATACAAATTAGCTACTTTTGTGCTTACACTATGCCTAACTATTTTTAATTTATAACAAGTTTTTTTGTAATAATCTAATCATTAGCTTGCAGGATTACAAAGTACATTCCTTTAGGAAAATAATCAAAATCACCTTTTATTTAAAGCTAATATCTTTTTTACCTCATAATGCCCTTCACTTCGCAGCACGACAAAGTAAGTGCCTGAAACTAAATCATCTGGTTGAAAATTATACTGATAATTACCTGCGGCTTTAATCGTTTTATCCTCCAAAATAGCTACCTGCCGTCCCATAAAATCTACTACTTGCAAATCCACTTTTCCTGCGGTTGGCAAATGATATTCAATGGTCGCATAGCTAGTAAAAGGATTCGGATAGATTGTTAAATTACTTTCCTTGATAGTGGTAAGGGGGGAGGAAGGAGCTATTCGAGCTATTGCCTCAGTTGGTGTTTCCGTAAAACCATCGGAACAATCTTCGATAATGGCAGAAAAATCAATACCACTATTCACTTGAAAACCAGCCTTTAAAGTAATGGAAGTACCTGCCTTAAAGTCGGTATTTGAAGAAATAATTACGGCTCCTTCTGTAATAATTGTATTGGCAGCACGATAGGTATTTAAATCTAGTGAACCTGAAATTGTTCTATCTGCTGGACAATCGTTTCCTTGGCTACAATCAGGAGGAATAATGCTTACATGAGGCCCCGAACAATCACTTAAAAAAACGACTAGATTAATGTTTTCTGCTGAAGCATCTAATCCAGACACCATAACTGTTTGAGGATTAGAGAGGTATGGAGTCTCTAAAACTGTCATAAAATTATTGTCAAGGTCTTGGATTTTAATCATTCCTCCTGAAACGTTGAACGAGTTTATTATAAGTTCCTGACTAAAGGTTTGATTATCTGTACATTCTGCCATACCTAGCTCAATCTCTGTAGCCCCACAATCAATTTTTGATTTGACACAGATTTCTTGTGCCTCATTGGAATACGACCAAATTTGCACATACCAAGTTTTATTAGCTATTCGGTATTGCTCTGGAACACGAACGGAGAAAAAGGTTGTACTAAATGATGGTGGCGGAAAGCAAAGACTAATGCTTGGGTTAAGACAATCATCTACTAAATTATATCCTGTAGTTAAATTACTAAAATCGGCAGCATGGTATTCAAATATCAAACTTCCTAAATCATCTGCAGTTGCTTTGAACCAAGCATCCTTAATGCTAGCTCCATTACTACAAGATGGAGTCGAACCACTAAAATTAGTTGTTTGCAAATTGATACAAGACTCGCTGCTACCTATTGGAATAGATACTGCCTCAGAACAACTTACTCCCGAACCACCACCTGTACCTTGCGTACAATCATCATTAGGTGCTTGCCAGTCGAATTTAAAAGGACTAAAACAAGTACTTAAGCCTATATAATAGGTTTGATTTGTTCCATTTGCTGGTAAATCAGGAATAGTAATCACTTGCGGGTTAGTGGTTGCTTGGACAGCATATACTTCTGTAAAAGTATGGTCAACAACTCTAATGGTAGGGTTTTGTTCTAAAATAGTATAATAAGCTACAGATACAGATTGGCTATATTTTCCCGTTCCTGAAATACAAGTTTGTGCCCCTACCGTGGTTGGGCCGAATAAAATATTACAATAAGATGTTGATTCGACGATTACATCCTGACTACTAGCTTCATAAGTCCAAACTTGAAGATATATTGTTTGATTCGGATTGAGTCTATCAGGACTGTATAATAAGCCACTAATCGGAATAGGTGCATTCCAACAACTAAGTAAATCAGGAGAATCTCCCGTACAACCTACCCATAAGGTAATACCGAAGTACCTATCCTCATTATTTAAAACATCAAAGCCAATGTTTAAAGATCCATTAACATCCGCTTGCGTCACAAACCATGTGTCAAAAATATTGGAGGAGGTGGCACATGGAGGCATTATCCCACTATAAGTTGCACCCGCTAGGCTTTTTTGAACAGCAGTACCATTAATAGTAACTCCAATTGGGGCATTACAATCATCGCCTGCTGCGAGTAAAGCCGCATTAATCGGCACATCGGCAATTTCTTTTTTATTGGGTTCATATTGCTCGATTAATTGCCCGTCCAATAATACTTGTTTTTTAGTATAAGGCGTTTGCTGCGCATTGATTACTAAAGTACTTAGTGCAAAAATTAGCGATAAACATAATTTAGATAGGTAAAGAGTTGATTTCATAAGAAATTGATTTTAAATAATATTTGTTTTACTTTATGACTATTAGATTACCTACTTTCTGCCCATTTAGAACTAAAGAATAGTTGCCTGACGCTACCTCCTCACAATTCCATGTATAATGGTAGGTGCCAATTGGTTGCTTGTTATGTTTAACTAAGTCTCCTATTTTCTTACCCGATAAATGATAGATACTTAAATTAATAACTGACGATTCTTGCTTTGAGAATTTACTAATTAAAGTCACACCCAACTAATTACTAATTGGGGTGTGGCTTTAATCTGATGTAGAAAAAATCCTGAAGGGATTGAACCATAATAACACCGTATGAAATGCGGTGGAGTCGATAAAACCAAGCTTCTCCCCAACTCTGAAAGAGTTGAACATTAATTTTCTTTTTGTTCAACTCTTTCAGAGTTGGGGAATAGTGCATAATTTACCAAATCCCCGCATTTCATACGGGGTTATTGACGTTTAACCCATTCTGGGTTAGCCAGTAATAAGTGTACATCAGATTAAAGCCACCCCCACTAATTGTATTAATAAAGTATTGATAACCAGTACCTTATTATTAGGTGATGAGGACCTAAATCTTATGCAATTTAAAAAATAAATTCAGATTTTTTTTTGATTAAAAAGAAAAGCGTTCTAATACAAAAATACATATTTTAAATACGTTTTAATATTATGAATACAACAGAAATAATCTCTTTTGCCACAACTATCTGTGATGAAGGCGCAGATTTCTGCGCCTTTAAAATTTGGAAATGTTATATCTAGTAAAATAAGTGTTATATTATTCCAGATTTTGTTGCGATTCCAATTAATTGTGGTGTAGCCTCTGCATTGAATTTTTCCCTAAGCGATTTTAAATTCCTATTAATTACATACGCTGAAACACCTATCACATCTGCAATTTGAACAATAGCTTTTCCTTTTGTTAATAATTTAAGAATCGTTCGTTCTCTATCCGTAATTAAGGTTTGCTTTGTGGGACCAATAGGAAAATCGTATCGCCCATTATGCACATTTAGAATAGCTGTTTTAATATCATTCAAACTGCTGTTTTTTGCTCTAAACCCATGAATACCTCGTTGCATCAAATTTTCAATCATCAATAGTTCATCATATTGACTAATGACCAAGATTTTAATCGTTTCAGAAATGACTTTTATTTGATCTATTAAATCAATCCCATCCAGCGTACTTTTTGGTAATCTAATATCTAATAAAACAACATCGGGGATATGCGCTTTAATTTGTTGAATCGCTTCTTCTCCACAACCACTATCCCCAAGAATATTTATAGTTAAGTCTTCTATAAAAAATAACGAATAAGCATCAATTAAGAGTTTTTGGTCTTCTATAATATAAACATCTATTTTTTGTATCATTTTTTAAGTACTATTAAAATTTTTAGCAAGTATAACTAACCAGGCAGTATGAATTTGTTCTATAAAAACTATTTTTTTGCACATTTTTTTTTGAAATGAATTGTATACAATAAAATATTAAAATAATTTCATATATTAATTATTACTTACCAAGTGTTGATTGTCATTCTTGAATGATTACCAATTTTCGAACGGGCCACTCTGCCTCATTCCCAACACCTATTTTTACAAAATAAGAACCAGAAGGAATGCCTGCTAAAGAAAAAATCCAATTATTTCTGCCTGCTTCCATTGCAACCTCATGTGTTTGTACAACACGACCTGTAATATCCAGAATAAAGATGGTTTCCCTTCTAGTTTGTCTACTTTCTAATACAACAGTTGTACTAGAAACTGCTGGATTTGGATAAATGGCTATCGCTCCTTGTTTCAAAGAAGGCCGTTTTTGATTCCTTAGATTGGCTACATTTTCTTGTCTCTTATCCAATATAGGTTCCCCGTTTTGTAAAAGCGGTAGCTCCTCATTTGCTGGTAAAAATTCAGTACAAGGGGCAATGAAAGCATAAAAATTTGATCCTGCTTCTGCATGGAAATTCGGATTAAGTGTTATGGTATTTTCAGCAACAAATGTAACAGCAGTTGCTGGTCGAATATTACCACTAGATTCTAATAGATTGGAAGCTTTATAAGTTCCCCTTGGGATATTCTCAGAGATATTGACAATATCAGGGCAATTGTTCATTGACATTTCCAATATTTCAATGGCCATAATTTTAGAGCCAAGGGTTCCACTTAGACCTATAAAATCAATAGTCAATTTTCCATCAATAGCCGAGACGCCCTCTACATATTTAACTATGGCAGAGTATTGAGCAACTTCTGACCTTATGTCAAAATCATTTAAGATCACCTTATTTGCTGCCTTTATATCAAAGACGACATCACCAACATCTACCTCATTATATTCAACAAAATGTAAGCGCAGATTATACAATCCATCTGGAATATTAAAAGTATAGGAACCAATCTCTGTTTCGTTCCACCATCTTTCTGTCAAATACAAATCGTCATCTGCTGTATTTAAAATGTCAACCACTGCTCTATTTTCGATAGTGCCAGTTGAAGTGTATCCCCAAGAAGTGCTAGCCAAAAATGCTTGATCTTGTAAGAATACATCACCCGTTTTAGAAATATATTCTGGCCCTCCAACATTAACCCTTATTGGCATAATTGGCGCAGGTGGAGTAGGTGTAGATTCTATTGCACCAATATCAGGACCAATTGAGGTAAATGGCCAGGCACTATCTAAATCATTAAAATTCCAAAGAATTTCACCATCATCAACCCCAACTGAACCATCAGCCAAAATATCAGACCCTGCTTCGTATGCTGGAGAAGTATTAAGAATACCATTCATTTCAGAACCTTCAGGCACAACGTGACTACATAGATCATAATCAAATGAACTATTAGGCATGCTCATATCCGCATCGGTCCTAATACTCGTGTATAGCACATCTAATATATTGTTTCTACTTGTAATAAAGCGTTGAGTATTTGTGGCTTTAGTTGGCCATAACCCTGATCCCATCCCATGGTTATCAGGTTGACGAATAGTGTTATGGTATAAGAACATAGCCCCTTGATTCCATTGACTATTGGAAGTTCCTAATTTGAATAATTCCCATCCATTTCCTTTGTCTGGATAAGCTTCTCCCCATTTTGATATGTTTCTAAAAACATACAAAGGACCAATAGATGTGGTCGCCAAGCCAAAGGCAATATTAATGCTATCTAAAGTGTTTTCCCAAACACGAACATTCATATTTCCACCTTCAATTTCTAATGCATCATCCCAAACATGACTTATTTCGTTACCATAAATATCACTATCTCTAATAGGAAAACCATTGTAAGAAAAGTTATTATCTGCGCCTATTCCATCATTAAACATGTGTTGGTAATCTGAATAAATTCTATTGTTTCTAATAACATAGTTGCCTGTTGTTGGAATCAATTCATCTATTTGACACTCAAAAGCAATAGCATTGGCACCTTCAGGATGACAATCGGCTCCAGGTTCACAACCTTGAACAGCAGCATTATACTCTTTCCAATGGTTCGTATCATAGCGTGGATGATGAATAGCACAATTTTGAATCGTAATGTTGTTTAAGCCACATTTGTTAGACCAAATACCGCAATCATCTTCTGTTTGGAATCCACCAATATCTTGAGTTCCCCAAATACTAATATCACAATCTTCAATTATCACATGATGAACACTCATTAATTCAATACCGAATTGTCCAACATCCGTTATTGTTAAACCTCTTAATATAATATAATCCGCATCAATAATTACTCCTGTATTGTTTCCACCAGAAATAGTAGCCCCCGTCCCATCGTATAGAATATAACCAGAGGGGGAACCTCCATTAGTAATCCGAAAACCACTAGATTGTGAATTAATGGTAATGGTCTCTAAAATGGGTAAGTCATAAGTCTCCTCCCAAGTAGTAGCCGTTATAGTTTCAGTCTCACCTGTAGATAAAGTAAATTTAATATCGTAGTTAGTTCCTGCTTCTAACCCGACAATACTCCCTCTATATTCATCTCCGTGTAAATCCGCTGCTGGTCTAGCATCCCACCATAAATCTTGTGCCTTCTTCCATGTAGATGCACTAATTTCTTTATACTCTAAGGTACAATCTATACCTTCCCCACCTATACCACCCCAATAAAGACCTAAAGAATTGTAAGTTGGAGTAGCTGTTGGTTGAGCAAAAGCGAAGTTAAACAGTAAAATAAAACATAGCGTAATTAAGTATTTCATATGGATATTTTTTAGGAAGCGCATGTAGTGTATTAAATTTGATTCCTTATAATATAGATTGTATTGAATTGTTTTTTCAAACAGTGTACTAATTGTCATTCAAAAGGGCTTTTTTTCTTAAAACAGTTTAATATTAATTTACCCTACCTATATTTTAAATTTTTTATAATAATAAATATCGTATAATTGTTATCATATTTCATATTAGCCTCAAAAGGTCTGTAATTTTCTATGCGTAACCATAAATTTTGTCTCCTCTTTTGTTTATTATTATTACATTATACAGGAGTTGCACAAGTCAACCCATTGACAATCAATGAACAAAACCTAGTCGAAATATTAACTACTTTAGAGAAAGAGACCAATTGGACTTTTAATTACGATCCGCTGGCTTTGAAGGCATATAAATTTAAGGGCACTTTGAATCAAAAAACTATAGCGCATCAATTGACGCATCTTTTTTATGAGACGCCATATACCTTTGAAATTAGTAATCAAATCATTTTGATTTATGAAGCACCACTACTTACTTATCGAATATGTGGAACGATAAAAGATGCTACTAGTAAAACAACATTAGCTCTTGCTAACGTTTTTGCAGATGATTTTAAACAAGGCATGCAATCTAATGATGCAGGTTTTTTCGATTTTAGCATAAAAGCCAAGAAGCATCAAACCATCAATTTGAGTTATATCGGCTATGAATCGCAATCCTTTAAGATTCAGGAATGGGATACTACTACTTGTGCACAAATTTTATTGAAGATAGATTCCCGTTTATTCGGAGAAGAGATTATTGTCAAAGATTACTTATTACCTGAAATATCAGAAGGGAAAGGCTATGGTGCAGTTCATATTGATTACAAACAGCTTGGGAAAAGGCAAACGATTATAGATCAAGATATTTTAAAAACGGTACAATTAATTCCCGGTGTAAGTAGTACAGATGAAAGTGCCATCAATCTACAAATCAGAGGAGGAACACCTGACCAAAACTTAATCTTATGGGAAGATGTGACTTTATATAATCCAGGACATTTGTTTGGAATGATTTCCGCAATCAATCCTTTTGTAGTGGATCAAGTACAAATTTACAAAGGGGCATTTGATCCACGCTATGACAATAGGATAGGGGGGATTGTTGACCTTTCTTTGAGTGATTCTTTAACGAATCGGCTTCATGGTGGTCTAGGTACTACTTTTTCAGAGGCACATGCTTTTCTTCAATTTCCTATTATTAAAGGTCGTTTATCTGTTTTGGTTTCTGGTCGAAACTCTATTAACGGATTGTTTCCTTCACCTACCTTATCTAATTATTCTTCTAAAGTGTTCCAAGTTAGTAAGGTAGCAGACCAACAAAATTTAGAAGAACTAGAACTTGGATCTACTGACCAAGATTTAGCATTTTACGACTTAAATGCTAAACTTATTTTTCAACCTTTCCAAAAAATGCATGTAACGGCTAGTTGGCTAAAAACGAATACCGATTATAAGTATACTGCCTTTTTAAATTTTAATGACGTAGAAAACAATGATGACGTATATTTTGACTCGCAAGCATTTAGTCTATCAAGTACTTTTCAGATAACAGATAATTGGCAAAGTAAATTAGCCTTTCGTAGTTCCAGTTATAAAAATGATTACCTGCTAACTTTTGAAGAGCAAGCTATCCTCACTTATAGGAATCAATTGACCAATGGTATTAAGGATAAAACAATCTCTTTTGCTAGCGAGCATCAAGTGACCTCTAAAATACAATGGCAAGTCGGTTATGATTATAATTCTAAACAAGTTGATTTCCAGTTTAATTTTGAAGCTAAAAATGAAGCAAGTCGATTAGATGTTAATTTGGTGGACGGGCATTTTCATAATGCTTACACCTCTATTAATTTCCAAGACCGCCAATTACAAGTTAATGGTGGATTACGAACGACGTACTATTCAGAAGCAGAACACCTTGCTTTTTCTCCAAGGGTAAATATTCAATATGCCATTAATAAAGCTTTTAAATTAAAACTGTCAGGTGGTATCTTTTACCAATATACCAGTCAATTAAATGAATTTGGAGAAAATGATTTAGGTTTGGATAACCAAATTTGGATCATTAACCGTTCCGAATATGAGGACGATTTTTTACAATCTGCTAATAAATTGGCAGCAGGTTTTTCTTATCATAAAAACGGTTGGTTAGTGGATATGGAAGGATATACTCATCAAACAGAAGGGCTGTCTGCTTTAGCGCCATTGTTTGGAACAACGGAAGCAATTGGTGAAGATTTTTCTATTGGAAGTTCTACCGCTAAAGGAGTAGATGTTTTAGTGAAAAAACAATGGACTGCGTATCGGGCTTGGCTCAACTATTCTTTGAGTAAAGTAGATTTCTATTTTCCAAAAATTTCCGACCACGCTTTTGCTGCGACTAATGACCAACGACATCAATTAAGTATCATCAATAGTTATACTTATAAACAATGGAATATTTCTTTGAGCTATCAATATAAATCTGGATTACCTTTTACCCTGCCCAATGAAGTAAAATCAGGGGTTGATCAAGGACGTTTAGATGCAACAGGAGATCTAGCACAAAGTAGCTATTATTATATTGACTATGCTGCGCCAAATGCAGCACGCTTAAAAGCCTATAGTCGATTAGATGTAGGGCTTACTTATAGACCTGTATTTAAGAAATGGAATTTACGAGGAGAATTTTCTGTATCGCTCGTTAATATTTTGCAACAAAATAATGTGCTTAGTCGCAATTATTATTTGCAATTAAAGAATCCTGGAGTACCTAACTGGTTAGGTATTGATAGACAGTTATTAAGGCGTACGCCTTTGGTATCTTTGAGAATTTATTGGTAGAATAATTTATTTTTTAGTAGCTTTCGTCGAAATAGCGTAAATGTCAAATAACAAACATCAAAAAATAGGCTGGAAAACAGCCGCAGCAATAGTTATCGCGAATATGATTGGGACGGGTGTATTTACTAGTCTTGGTTTTCAGATTGCTGATATTAAAAATACTTGGAGTATTATTTTACTTTGGTTTATAGGTGGTATACTGGGATTAATAGGTGCTTTTACCTATGCCGAATTAGGTACAAAATTCAAGGAGTCAGGAGGAGATTATATTTTTCTATCTCGTATTTTTCACCCTTTTGCAGGCTATTTATATGCTTGGATTTCGCTGACCGTTGGTTTTTCTGCACCGATTGCGATTTCTGCCCTAGCAATGACCAGTTATTTAAGCCCCATTAATCCGAACATTTTTACCGATTGGTTTGGTATAGGCGTAATTATTTTAGTTACAGCGATTCATTCGGTAAGTGTTGGACAAAGTGGGAAGTTTCAAAGTTATGCGACTATTCTAAAACTTGCCTTTGTTTTTGTATTAATTGGTTTAGGATTTTATTTTATTCCAGTCGAAAATACCGCACTTAATTTTACGTCCACTTGGAAAGAAGAACTCTATTTGCCTGGTTTTGCGGTTTCTTTAATCTATGTATCTTATGCTTATACAGGTTGGAATTCTGCGGCATACATTACCGATGAAATAGAAGACCCAGATAAAAATTTACCGAAGGCTTTAATTCCTGCTACGTTATTGGTGATGGTGGTTTATATTTTATTACAAATCGTTTTTTTACGACATGCTTCTGTCGACCAATTGGCTAATAACGTAGAAGTAGCAACCATTTCTTTTTCTAATGTATTTGGTGAAAGTGGTAGTTTTTGGATTAGTATTTTTATTGGGCTTCAGTTGGTGGCAACGATTAGCGGCTATCTTTGGGTGGGTTCTAGAATTTCTTATGCCATGGCAAAAGAAAATCCATTGTGGAAAAGTATTGCCGTAAAGAATGAAAATGGCATTCCTGTTCGAGCCTTATGGTTACAAGGATTCATTGCTATTTTACTAACCTTGACAGGTACTTTTGAACAAGTATTGCTATACGCTAGTTTTGCACTGCAATTAATGGGAACATTAACCGTCGCTTCTCTATTATGGTTAAAACGAACGGAGGGTACTTACCATAGCCCTGGTCGTCCTTGGTTACAATACATTTATATTTTATTTAGCTTTTGGGTGTTAGGCTTTATGCTGAAAGAGCAACCTTATGAGAGTATGATTGGAATTGGATTTGTAGTGGTTGGGGGGATTACTTACTTTTTGCAAGGGAAGCGGATTTGAACACGATTTAATATAAAACAAGAGGGGAAAAGAATTTGAATTACTACTAAAATGGCATTTTCATAAAAACTAAAATACGACTTGTGAAGCTTGATTTGCTTATACACCCCCGAACTAAATTCGGGGTAGACAGCGTCTAAATAAATCGAAAAATGACTTTTACTATTTTTAAAAGTAATTTCTTTTTTGTATTTTGAGCCTGTCACAAAAAAGCAAAAAATAACTTGTTAATAGCGATTGTATACCCGAAATTACCATATATTCTTTTGTTTGAACCCACAAACAAACCTTCCAGAGTGAATCATATTAGGTCAAGATTATAACCGAGAAGTAAGAATAACTCTCTACATCTAACTTATGGATAATCAATATTACTGAAAATGGTTTTAATTGATTATCAAGAATAAGTGTTAAATCTTCCATGTTAGCATCTCAACTATTTTAGTTTCAATAGTAATTAATTGTTTAGGCCCTTCAGCTGTAACTCAAGAATCCCCTTTATCTTAACATCAAAAATAAGGCTATTCCCCCCATCTGTTTAATTTGAGATTCCTCAGATTGAGACCTAATTATCGTGAAATGAATCATGAAGATATAATTTAGGGTCTTTGACAATTTTTACAGAAGTTCAATCCTTTCAGGATTGTGAGACTCGAATCTGCCAGCATTCTCCGCATTTCATACGGAGTTATTATAGTTTAATCACTTCGTGATTGATAGCAATGCAAAAATTGTCAAAGAACCATAATTTATTAGTCTCTTTAATAGATAGTTAGCACTCATGCTGGATTTCGTTTCTGCTTTTTAGCTTAACAAAAGATAAGGAAATAACTATCTGCCTCCATAAATTAAAGAATTGTCAAAGAATACACTTATGAATAAACATTTATTTGCGGTCGTTTTGAAGTCACAATTTTTACTGTTTTTAATAGTAATTTTTACTTGGATAGGAGCTACTACCTATGACGACTTACCAATAAGGGATGATATCAATTATCATGAAGGGCTACACGATGCTCTTGTTGCGGAATCTATTCCTGCTAAAACAAACGTGGACAATAGTGGAGAGGGACTGATTTTGGCACCCTATAATTATAGTGCTTCCCCTAACTTGTCTTTTGCAAATTTCGAATGCCCTTCAACAACTTCTACTTCCATTTCTGTTACTGATAATTTTACAATCAATGATTTAACTGTTGGACTGATTGTAGATATGGATAGTCGCCACCATTTTCAAGCAACTTTAACTAGCCCAATGGGCACATCGGTTATACTAACCTCCATTAATTCTCATGGGTTCGTCAGTGGCCTTTCTGATTGGGATATTCAATTTGATGATGCTAGTTCAGGAAGCTTAAATGATGGAAATAATGATGATATTACTGCACCTAATTACGAGAATGACCGAACAGCGAATCCTGAGGGGACATTGGCTGATTTTGATGGGGAAAATGCAAACGGCGTATGGACATTGGCTGTTTGCGATTATTCTACAAGTAGTGTCAATGGTGGAACTGTCGTGAGTTGGAAATTAGATTTTGATGGAAGCATTCCTTGTTCTGCTTCTGGCGATACTCCTGTTGCTATACAAGGTACCTGTAATGGTTTCACTTCAAATAATGATGCCGCTGTTTCCATCAGTAATATTGTTAATTCAGATAGAGCTGATATTAGCTCTGCCAGTGCAAATACTTATGATGGGGATAGTTATGCCAGTGCAGAAACAGTTGCTGGGGGTACTATTTCATTTACAGGATTAGCGCATGGGAAAAATTATATCATAAGAATTTATGAAACAGGTGGAGGATGTTTTACGGATGTTTCCTTTGCTTCGGCAAATGCCCCTACTGCTTGTCCAAATATACCTTCAAGTGTTCCGTGGACAGGTTCGGTATGTAATAATACAAATATTATGCTTCAAAATGGAATTGGTGCATTGACTTGTGGCGTTACAACAACGACGACTGCCTCCGAACGTTGGGCTTTCGCATTAATGAATTTTGATGATATTATTCCAGCTTCTGGTCGGTCTGAGGAGACTTCAGAGGCAGAAGTATACCATCATCCGTCGTGGCATATTGATTCTATTGGAAATGTTTTTGGTATTGCTATGAATACAGTATCTGGAGATATTTTACTGACCGCTTCTTCGAATTATGGTGCGGGTTTTTTAGGTAATTCAGCTATTATAAGGTATGGGGATATTGGTGGAGGTACTTCATCGGGAGATAATGATAGTGGAGCTGGAGGGGTAGTATATGTTATTGATGGAACAACAGGTCAAGCTTCTGTTTTTGCGAACTTACCGCAGCAATCCATTAGTTTTACCAATTTTGATTGTGAATCTAGTGATGTTGCCACAAGAACCAACTCAGGAGTTGGATTAGGAAATATAGTATATGATGAAATAAACGATCAATACTTTGTTTCAAATATTGAAGATGGTCGAATTTATCGACTAGATAATGCTGGGGCTATTTTAGATTCTTATGATCCTTTTAACAATGATGATGGTGTAGCAGGTATTTCTGATCTGGAAGAACTAGTTTATGGATTGGCTATTGAGCCTAACACCAATAGGTTATTTTTTGGTGGAGTAGATAATACAATAAGTACTACCTCTTTTACTGCAGCTGCGGGGAGCATTGGTATTCACTCGATAACATTGACGGCATCAGGAGGATTTCCTGGAACGATTAATAATACAACTATACCGTCAGGAGCGACTTATGATAATTATGAATCTACAGAATTTTTTCATACCAACTTGCCTGTTGCGGGAGGAACGAGTCCTCAACCAGAAGATTTTGTTTATCTAATTTCAGATTTAGAATTTAATGCCAACGGAGAACTTATCGCGGGCATAAGAGTGAGTTGCAATAATTCATTTTTTTCATCCTATAATCACTTTGCTGAAGTAAATATAGTCACAGAAAACACTGGGACAGGAAGATTTAATAATAGTATAACGGAGTTAGATATTACAGCAACGGGAGACTATGCAGATGAAGATACTTATGGAGGAGTAGCCTCCTATGTGGACGGTTTAGGTAATCATATTATTGCCGTAAGCTCATCAGATATTATTGATGAAGATGGTCCTCACGGTATTGCTATTTTTGATGACCCTCCAAATTCGGGACCAATTACTCCTTTAGCAGCTATTGCTTATGGTGTGGCAGGTCTCGACCCAAAAGGAGTTGGAGGAGATGTGAATTTGTGGACGGAATGCTATGAATGTAATTTAGATATTGTTTCCATAACTCCTCAAAATTGCATGGAAGTATCTTCTAATAATTTTGAGGTGGATTGGCAGGTGATTATAACTTATTTTGGTAGGCCAACTGGTAATATTGCTTATCAAAGAAATGATGGTACGACTAGTAGTTTTGTACCAAATACTTCTCCCGATACTATTACTATTTCAGGTATTCCTGCTGATGGTGGGTTATCAGATACGATTAAAGTTTATTTTGTTAGTGCAACAGCTTGTGCAGATACTTTCATTACAAAACGTCCTTTACCTTGCCCGAATGATATGCCTGTGTGTGCGGCAACTTCTGGTTGCCTTGGCGGTAATACCTTTGAAGATTTTAATTGCAACGGCGTAGATGATACTAGTGAACCTGGAGTTCAAGGCGTACAGGTGGTCATTTATGACTGTGATAATATGCCGGTCGATACCGTTTGGACGGATAATGAAGGAGACTGGCAGATATGTGGGTTGACCGATGGAGAAGCTTATAGAGTCGAATTTATTCTTCCAGAAAGTATTGCTTGTTGGGCAACTCCGACGCATGCAGGAAGTGATAATGGCACAGATATTCAGTTTTTGACTGTTCCTGCTTGCACTAAGTTTAGTTTGAGTAGCCCCGCTGATTATTGTGAGCCAAATCCTCCGCTAAGTGTTGTCTGCTATCTACAACCTCAAGACGCGACTTCTTCTACTTGGACGGACGAACCTGCCATTGTCCAAATTCCGTATGAATCAGGAACAACAGATATGACGACTACTGGTCTTGCGACCATTGAAAGTGAAGGATATTCAAACACAATTGCGACCAATGGTCAAATAGGGTCGGTTTTCGGCTTGGCAACAGATAATATTAATGATATCATCTATACAACCTCTTTTATGAAACGGCATGTTCCATTTGGCCCTTCTGGTCCTGGAGCCATCTATAAAATGGAGGATGGAATGGTCACCACTTTTTTAAATTTAAATACCCTTTTGACTGGAAATCCTGCTGGAGTGGATGGACATTCCCCCAGTGGTAATAATTACCAATTAGATGATATTTGGGATGAAGTCGGTAAAACTTCTTTTGGCGATTTATTGATTACACCAGATGGAAAACAGCTTTATACTGTTACGTTGACAGACAATGACAGGAAGCTTTATAGAATTACTATTCCTACAGATGGAAGTAGCCCAACTGCTGCTGATATTGAAAGTTTTGACTTGCCAAGCCCAGATGATTGCCCTAATAACCCTTCTACGGGGAGTGGTGAACTCAATTATAATATTCGACCGGGGGCTTTGGGGTATGAACAAGGGAAAGTTTATGTGGGATTGACTTGTACGGCAGAGTCTACCCAAAATACAGCGGACTTAAAGGGGTATGTATATGAATTTAATTCAATTGGAGATGATTTTAGTGGTCCGCTTTTAACCATTCCTTTTAATTATGACAGGCAGGATGTAACTACTGCTCCGTCAGTTCTTCCAGGTAATTTTTATCCTTGGAATGCCAATCAATTAACCACGACGACGACTCCTGCGGTTAATGGTGATGCTATCAATGCCTCGTATCCTATGCCTTGGTTAATGGATATTAATTTTTCAGATGATGGTTGTATGGTTTTAGGTATTACAGATAGATTTGGGCATCTTTCAAGTGGCGCACATAATCCTCCTGCTCAATTAAATGGAAATGGAGGAGGAGATATATTGAAAGCCTGTAATTTATCCAATATATGGACACTAGAAAGTAATGGAAATGATGGTGTAAATCCAGCTACTAGTGGGGCTGGCACTAATTCAGGACCGAGTAACGGAGAATTCTTCTTTAGTGAGAATTTTGAGACTTTTCATAATGAAATTAGTAATGGTGGATTCGCTATTATTCCTGGACAAAATGAATTGGTGTTAGGGGTTTATGACCCTGCTCCTGCTAATGGGACACTACCTGGAGGTTCAAATGCTTTTGATTCAGGTGGACTCATTTATTTAAATACAGCGGATGGCTCACGTACCCGTTCTTATATGCTTTTTAACAGAAATGATTACCCGAACTTTGGTTTTGATAAAGCAAGTGCTACTGGTGGCATAGTTATAAACTGTGAGCCTGCGCCACTTGAAATTGGAAATTATGTCTGGTGTGATTCGATAGAAAATGGAATTCAAGATGCTTGTGAAAGTGGTGTAGATAATATGATTGTCGAGTTATATAATGCAAATGGCGATTTAATTGGACAAGATACTACGGTAAACGGTAATTATTATTTTAATCAGGATAATGTGGATACCACAGGAATTACCGTGAATGGTAGTGGGGTAGCAACTCCCAATACCGCTTGGTCAGGTATGGATTATGCTACTCAGTATTTTATTGTTTTTGGAAATGGGCAATATTCAGGGGGAACATTTACAGTAGGAAGTGAGACTTATGCTGGTATTACTTCAATGGCCAATGTAGGTACCAATGATAATATTGATTCAGATGTCGATGGTAGTAATTTAACTACCGCCAATAATGAAATTAGTGCGGGATTACCATTTATAGAGATGACTACTGGGGCAACGGGCTGTGGTAATCATCAGTATGATATGGGCGTTACTTGTGTCTTGTATGATTGGGGAGATTTACCAGATGTCTCTGCATCGACCAATGACAGTGATTATCAAACGATTGGTTCGAATAATGGCCCTGTTCATCAAATTATAGCTGGATTAAATTTAGGTAGTACGGTAGATGGTGAAGCGGATGGTCAACCAGACAATGATGCCTTGGGAGACGGAGCAGATGAAGATGGCTTAACCATATTTTCTTCCTTAGATATTAGCCCAGGCAGTACTTTTAAGTTACCATTAAGTTATATCAATACAACAGGGATGGATGCTCATATTGAAGCTTGGTTAGATTGGAATAATAATGGCGAATTTGATTCAGGGGAAATGATTTTTGATGCGACCAACCCTAGCACTACTTTCATGCAAGTGACTGTTCCTAATGATGCGGTAACTGGTGAGTACTTAGGGCTAAGAATACGAATTAGTAATCAGGATAATATGACGCCTTATGGTTTAATTAATAGTGGGGAGGTAGAAGATTATTTAATAGGGTTGGATTGCCCAACTCAGATTTGTCTACCTATTTCAACGACGATTCAACGTCAATAAACATATAGTTAGTAGTATAGGAGATAGTTGACTAAGCAAAGACTTGAAAAATTAGAATATAAAATTAAAATTTCCGATATTCTGGTCAAAAATATAGTTGTAGGTTAAACGACCTAAAATATTTTTAACTGAACGGTATTTATTGGTCGCGTATCCTGCAATTATTCAATGACAAAGCTTTGAATAATGCAACAAAACCTCCTAGGATTATTATTTATACTATTATTTCTACCTACACAAAACTTTGCTCAAAGTGAAATTTGTACTGGTAACCTTGGGGATAATATTTTTATTGCTGGTGATTTCGGAAGTGGTGAAATCAATAT
>CALFWI010000237.1 GCA_937928615.1 uncultured Saprospiraceae bacterium
CAAAAAATTATAATAAAAACTAGCTAAGATAGCTGCTTAACAATTATTTACTGTTCTATTTATGCCTTAAGAACGGTTGTTTCATTCTAGGTCTTATTGGGCGGCAATTTCCCATTGCCGCCCAATTTCAAGCTAAAACAAGGCGACAATGGGAAATTGCCGCCTTGTAAGTGAAACTGCTACAACTCCATTTTGGAGAATGAAACAGCTGTTATGCCTTAAGTGAGCTTTAAGCAATTGAAGAACTATATTTAGCTGTAAACAAAACAACTATGCCATCAAAAAGCGTATCTTTCACGCCCCCTACAAAATTGTTTTTTATTTTAAGTTTAAGTTTTCTTTTTTATAATTGTGACAAACAAATGGAAGAAATTTATAACTATTCCAATGTCGATGAACGCCTTCATCCCTATTTTAAAAAATTTGAACAGGAGGGAAAAAAAAGAGGTTTAATCATAGACTTAGAAAAAGCAAATATTTATGGAAGCATTGAGGTCATTCAAAATAGTGGCATTGTTGGCCTCTGTGGTAACAATGAAAAAGTAATTATTGACAAGGATTTTTGGGCAAGAAGTAGTCATTATAGTAAAGAATTAGTCGTTTTCCATGAGCTAGGTCATTGTTACCTTCAATTATCTCATAGCACGCATATAGCTAATAATGGCACTTGTAAAAGTATAATGAGGCCAGGAGATGGCGGTTGTTTAGACTATTATAATTCAGGAACTAGAACAAAATTGCTTGATGAATTATTTTCTGATTAAAAGAGTCTCCCCCTTAAATCATTACCTAATTTCCCCTCCTAAAATTCATTCACCATACTTAGCTAAAAGGTATTCCCATTCACTTCTTTTCAAAGGCTTAGATTTTCTTCCTTCGACAAAAGAAAATTCAGCTATTTTAGCATCGTTGATATACTGACTTGAGGTAGAGACAATGATTATTTTACTTACTTGTAGCAAATGAGGTAATTTAATATATTCTTCCAAAAATTTATATCCGTTCATAATCGGCATATCAATATCTAAAAGAATTAAACTTGGCATCAATGCAACTGTATCTTGTTTCTTCAAATAGTCTATTGCTGCTTTACCATTAGGTTTAATAATTAATTCATCTGTAATTTCTAACTTTTGGATTAATAACTTATGAAAGAATATAACAGATTCATCATCATCTACTAAGAGGATACGTGGTATTTTTTTTCTTGCAAAATTCATTTTTTAGAAACTAAATACAGTGATTCAAAAGTTAACATTAAAAATTAATTCTATCTTACCTTATAAAGGAGAGGTATAATAACTATACCAAAAAACCCAATAAGGATAAATAAGTTTATACTTCTTATTGGGTAACATTCAACAAAAACGTATTTTTTGTATAAAAAGATGCTGCTAAAAATATTTTAGATTTGGGTAATTCAATAAAAGTATAATGCTAAAATCTAAGCAATTTTTGAGACACTAGTAGGAGGGAACACGTTATTTCCAAACTACAAATCGGACGAAAAACAACGAAAAGGTGAGGTTTCAGAGATAAATTAGAGGCTTACTATCAAGTAGCAAGAAAAATTAACTAAACGACTAATCGAGCAATTACATAACAATATAAAATCAATTAAAAATAAACAAAAGAACTAAATGAGGGCTTTCAACAAAGAAGATTTCAGTTGAATAAAGAGAAGAGTATCCCAAGTTATTAGCGTTCATTTCTGGCTATACAAACGTAATTTAGAATTTTAATTCAGAGAAAAGAAGCACTAAAATGATTCTTCTGGAAAGAATATCCAAGCTATAAATAGCAACTTGGAATATACAATCAAGAGTTTAATTGACTTTATTCATAAGTAATCTTTGAGCCTTTTATTAATGCAGTAATACAGGCCCTTTCTCCTAAATTATTATTGCTATTTCTTTGATTCCCCTTCAAACAAGCAGCATCATTTATGGTCTCTTTATGCCATAAACGATAAAGTCCAGAGGCCCTAAAAATCTCTTCATAATTTTGTTTATAAGAAAAAGAAGGAGTGGGCTTCGTAGGATGACATTCGTTAACAGGTGGCGTTACAGGAAAAAAGTCAATCAAAATCAATCTTCCATGTTCTTCTAAAACCCTATCCATCTCTGCGACGACTTTTAATAGTAACATACGGTCTACTACATACATAGAAAAACTACCAATTAGTAAATCAAAAGATTCGTCTGGAAAACAAGACAAATCGTCTGCCTCTCTTTGCATCAATTGAATGTTAGGGTATTGCTTTTTTCCTTCTATAATTGCTTTTTTTGAGGGGTCTACTCCTGTTGCTTGACAATCAGGAAATAACTGTTGGATACCTTTTAATCTAAACCCAGTGGAAGCCCCAATTTCCAAGCAATTACGAGGATGTATCTGATAATCTTTTAGAATATTTAGCACAGGATCATGATTACTTTTAATCTTCGTTAATTGTTGTGCCTGATATGCAGACCATGAATTAGCTCCATAAGCAAAAAAGGCTTCATTTTCTATGTCTTTAGTTATATTCATTTTTGTTTTTTATTTTTATTTCATTAATCTTTTTTTAGGCGCTCTGTGTTTATTAGGCGCTATGTAAAGAATCAGCGGGCGCATTTTTTTCTAATATAGGCTGTCTTTTAAAACTGTAATTCGGTTCAGGTAGCACACCTTTCTTAGCTAAATCTTTAGCAATAGATTTAGATAATTTCGCCATTTTTGCGACTTTTATTATTTTTTCTGGTATTAGTATTCGCTCAACTCCTTCCGCTATATTCCCATATTGATTTGCTACATATTCCCACGTATACCGCTTAGTTGCATAATGCTTCATCTGTTTGGCTATCGCATTTAGCGGATATCTCTCAATCTCTCTAATTAAAATTTTTAAGGATTGAACATCTGAAAAATAGAGCGCTTGGTTATTCGTAGTCACTCGATTATAAATGACATCATAAGCAAGAATCGGAAGCGCTAAAGACATGGCTTCTACTAAAGAAGGGTTTGTTCCTCCTGCACTATGCCCATGTACATATAGGTAAGCATTTGCACGCAAGATATTTAATGTTTTGGCATCATAAATTGGGGCTAAAAGATGAATATGTTGATAATGACTATAATTTTCTTTCAATGCCCTTCCATAATGGTTTCTGTCCCAATTACCCACGATCACTAAAACTTGGTTAGGCAATCCAGCAAAAGCCTCTAGTATAGTATGGACATTATTTTCGGGTTCAATTCTAGTGACTTTAAAGACATATTGTGAAGCTAAGAAAGGATATATGTCAATATCAGAAGTGGTGATTTTTTCCTTTGTTACATGATTTCCGCCATATT
Source organism: uncultured Saprospiraceae bacterium (assembly GCA_937928615.1). GTDB lineage: Bacteria > Bacteroidota > Bacteroidia > Chitinophagales > Saprospiraceae > JAFMDF01. The sequence goes on from CALFWI010000237.1 coordinate 3,334, forward strand.
CTACTAAATTACTATCAATACCATATCTTATTTTCGCATATTCCTTTAGTATTAAATTATCTGTAATGATTTCATCTGCAAATTTACAGGCGATAATTTCGCTCCAAAGCAAGAAAGTTTTGGCGTATTTATTCCATTTAGCTCGCTTCCATTCCAAGCCATCAATGTTGACAATAATTTTTTTGTTGGTAAATAATTTTAAAATTGGTAAGAATAGACAACCAGACACCCCTAATATTAATAGGACATCACAATGTCTAATAGCATGTATCATAGACCAGATGTCATAAATGATACTTTGAAATCCGTTTGCTTCTAATGGTATATAATGTAGATTGGCCCCCTTCCATGTTTTTTTTCTTTCCTCAGGGTGATAAGTCTTGCCACTACAATAAATAGTTAAATCAAATCTTTTTCTAAGGTGTATGACCAAATAATGTGCTAAAGTTTCAAAGCCCCCATATCTTGCGGGAACGCCCACCGTTCCAATTATTCCCATTTGGGGTAAGTGTGATTTCTTCATTGTTTTTTGTTAAGTAGGTTAAAGATGGTAGAGGGTCAAATCATCTTAGGATAGAGACAGAATAAAGCTAAACATAGAAGGGGGCATCAGAAAAACCTGTTTAGCAACATAAGTAATTGAACGAGTTTATCTTTAATTTAAAACTAAAGATATCCCTGGTTTTCAATCACTATATAGTGAAGTCTTAATATTGATTAGGATTAAGTCTTGAGAAAGTAGGAACAATAAATTTATCAGTAATGAGACAGGGTAGGCAAGAAAATCTATTGGTAAAATTAGTTATTCCACATTTCTATTTCTTTTGATAAATCAAAACAAAATCGAGTTTGTAAATTCATTTTTTTATTTCCCATAGATTCCTAACAAAAATAGCTTATCAAGCCTAAAAAAAAGTAAACATTCTTTTTTTAGCATAAAATCGCCGATAATTGGTAAGTATTTACCGAATTTTAAAATTAAAATAAATATATAAGGTAAATTTAAATTTTATTTTACGCTACTATAATTGCAATTTATTGCCCTTCGATACTTGGGCAAAATACACTGTGATTTGAGTCTAGATTTGCAATAAAGATAGTTTATTCAGGAATAATAATTAATTTAACCAACTGAATAAAACTAGAACCATGGCTACTAACAAACAGAATGACATTGCTCGCTTTTATCAATACATTCCAACGATAGGCATTTTCCTATTTTATGGTTTATATGTATTTTCTTCTACCATTTACTCGGGAGGTTCTCATGCAGATATAAATGCCGCTGGGTTTGATTGGATCAGTAATTATACCTGTGATTTATTTCATACACATGGGCTAAATGGAGAGCTAAATCCAGCAAGACCAATCGGACTGGTAGCGGTCGTCCTTATTTGTACTGGTCTAGGTAACTTCTTTTTTCAATTCTCCCAACTTATGCCAATGCCTTTGTTTTGGAAAAGAGGTATTCAAATAACAGGTACACTTTGCATGATTTGTGCAGTATTCATATTTACCGACCTTCATCATACCATGGTACCTTTGGCAAGCTTTTTTGGTCTACTTGCGTTAAGTGGCGTTATCAGAGGGTTGCTGAAAAATAAATACCATACTTATCTTTGGGCTGGCGCCGCTTGTATTGTGCTATTAATACTCAATAATTATTGCTATTATTTTGACATTATTACCCATATACTACCATTGATTCAAAAAATATCCATTGTGCTAGTTTTAACTTGGGTGATGCGTTTGAACTTTGAATTGGTGAGCATTCGGGCGAAAGTAGCGTAATTTTACTCAGGCTCTTTTTTTACCACAGCTTGTCCCGCATTGCAAATCGGGAGAGAGACGGAGAACATGGAGCGCACGGAGTTTTTTCCTTATAGTTTACGAATAAAAAAGGGGTAGAAAATAGCACATTATTCATTTTAGAAACCTAACAAATGCAATTTAATCAACGATACTTCTTATTCGCAGTTGTACTTTTCATAATAGAAGTCTTAATTGCTTTGTATGTCAAAGACTCGATTATTAGACCCTATGGAGGTGATTTTTTAGTCGTCATTTTGCTATACTATTTAGTGCGGGCTTTTTGGAATGGTTCTGCTTTTCAAGTGGCGTTGGGCGTACTTATTTTCGCTTATACCGTCGAAATTTTACAGTATCTCAAAATAGTCGATTTACTAGGGTTAACAGGAAATCGCTTAGCAGAAATTGTTATTGGTACAGGATTTAGTTGGTGGGATATGGTTGCTTATACGCTTGGGATATTAGCGGTTTATTTTATAGACAAACACCAATAATATTTCTTGTAGTTTTGTGGAAAATCATAAATATGTCAACTATCCATAAAAGTATTCCCGCACCTCATATTGTGCTGTTAGAAATAGATAATCCACCAGCAAATAGTCTATCAAAAATTATTAAAAAAAGATTTATCAAATTACTAGATGAATTAGAACAAGATAAAAGTATTCGAGCGGTAATCCTCACAGGAAAAGGCAATAAATTTTGTGTAGGCGATGATTTAAAAGAAGCGATTAAAAACACCGAATTACCCTTAGAAGTAATTACCAAAAATCTCCAAAAATTTGGCAATATAATGGATAGAGTGGAAGCATTGCCCTTTCCAGTTATTGCGGCTATTAATGGTTGGTGTATTGGTGGAGGTTTAGAATTAGCACTTTGTTGTGATATAAGATTGGCAGTTGATTCGGCTAAATTTATCTGCGCAGGCGTGAATGTGGGTTTATCCGCTTCGGGCTATCGTTTGCCTAGAATTATTGGAATCGGACGAGCCAAACAAATGTTGTACACAGGTATGGCGTTACCCGTCGAAAAAGCCGAACAATATGGTTTAGTAACGGGTGTTTATAATGAAAAAGAATTACTGCCTGCTGCTTTAGCAATGGCGAAAGTTATTGCTTCTAAAGCACCACTTTCCGTACAAGCAACTAAACGAATTGTCAATATCGCCTATGAAACAGATTTTGACGATTCCCAACGAATTCAAGAAAAAGAATTATTGGCTTTAGCAGCAAGTGAAGATTATCAAAATGCTTTGCGGGCTTTTGCGGCTAAACAAAAGCCTGATTTTGTAGGACGATAACAAAAAAATATCCGTGTTCCTTCACTTATCCGTGGTAAAAATAGATACCACAGATAAGTGAAGGAACACGGATAAAAGTTATGTTTTTTAATTTTTTGGTGAGATAGAAGCATTTAAAGCTGTAGTAGTTATCTGAACTTTATCTCCAATCTTTAATAGTTGATTACTTTTTAAAGTCAATAAATTATCTCCAATTTTTACTTTGACAAAATCATCCGCTAATAATTCCATGACTCTTCCTTCTAATTGAAGACTATTTGTAGCAATTGTACTTTTTAAAACTT
>CALFWI010000238.1 GCA_937928615.1 uncultured Saprospiraceae bacterium
CAGGCAAAGGTGGTGGCAATTTATATACCGAAAAAGAGTACAGTAATTTTAATTTTCGCTTTGAATTTCAGTTAACCCCAGGGGCTAATAATGGGCTAGGGATTCATGCACCACTCGAAGGAGATGCTGCCTATTTAGGAAAGGAATTACAGATTTTGGACAATATGGCTGAGAAATATGCCAATTTAAAACCCTATCAATATCATGGTTCGGTCTACGGTATCATTCCTGCAAAACGAGGTTTTTTAAAACCAGTTGGCGAGTGGAATTCTGAGGAAGTCATTGTCCAAGGGTCGAAAATTAAAATCATTTTAAATGGTACTACTATTGTCGATGGAGATTTTATGGAAGCTAGTAAAAATGGAACAATGGACAAAAAAGACCACCCTGGTTTAGAACGTACGAAAGGACATATTGGCTTTTTAGGGCATGGGGATGTTTTGCGTTTTCGGAATATTCGGATTAAGGAATTGAGTAATAGCTAATTTAGATAAAGTAGTTGATAACTTTTTTTGACACGGAAGGACACGGTTTAAAGTTATGAATTGACTATGTTTTTTACGATATGCTAGAAAAACATAATGAAAACATAAAAAATCCGTGTCCTTCCGTATCAAAAAAGGCGTTTTCAAAAACTTCGCATATCTCTATTCTTTCAATACTTATTAAAGTCTAAGGAAATAAAACAGGATTCATCGGCGAAGCAATCACTTCGCCCACCTTAACGCCAGGGCACCAAGTATGCCAATCCGCAATTTGGTTGTCATTTTCTGGTTGTTTTAATTCCATTTCTTTATCCATGTAAATAATGGTCATTACTTTACGGGTTTCATTGGTGGTATTTGCACCTGCTCGATGAAATACCCAACCAGAGTGAAAACTAATTTCTCCTACATCAAAGGGTTCTATAATATGAGGGAAGTCGGAAACTCGAAGTCGTTTTTGTAAGAAATTTTCGCTTTCGTCTCCAATAGCCAAAGCTCGACCTTCTTTAATTTGATGACTGCCTGCACTAAATTCTAACGGTCCCATAGTCAAAGGCGTTGCTTGTAATGGAATCCATGCAGTAACCGTTTTATCCGTTGTCAAAGGCCAATAATATTGGTCGGCATGCCAAGGCGTTATGCCTCCTCCTGCTTCCTTAAATAAGGCCTGGTCATGGTATAAACGAACACCAGTTACTTGCATTAATTGGGTAGCAATATGGGCCATTCTTTTACTAAAAATGAGTGATTTTATCACTTCCGCATCCACCCATAAATTCATTAATTGTAAAAAAGCTTTTCCATAAGTATCTCTCTGGTCTAAAGGTTTAGTTTCCGAACTTAATGCTTTTACTTTCTGACTAATAACCTCATTAAAATGTGCAATAATAGGAGCATTTAAAACCTGTTTAATTTTAATAAACTTATTTTTTTGATAAAAATTGATTTGGTCCGTTGTTAATAAAAACGGTTCGTTTAGTAGTGCTAAATTATCCATAAAGACTGTTTTTGTTACTGTTCAGCAAAGAGCATTGGACGTAGGGTTAACTCTATTTGTATTAGAAGGATTATTTGTTGTAATCCTTGATTGCTTTCAGCTATTTATAATTTTATATGCCTCCGCCCCATGCGCTAAATCTTTGCTAAATTTGCTTGTTTACGAATTCATCGTTCATCATTTCTAGTTCATCATTCTTTCAACTCCATTCGAAAATGATTCGCTACATAAGAAAATTGATTTTTTAAGGTAGACATATGCTTTTGGGTCGTCTTAAAACCAAGGCGGTCATATAAAGCCTTCGCTTTTGGATTCTCTTCCGACACATCTAATATCCAATAACTAGCTGTTGTTTTATTCGCTTTTTCTTTTAATAAATCTATCATTTTAGTACCCAATCCTTGCCCTCTCAACGCAGGAGCTATTCCTAAATGAGCAATGGCAATTTCATTGCCTTCAGGTAATTTAATTAGTTTTTCAATTTTCAATCCAGACTTAATGGTGGAAAAACTTTTAAGTCCATAAAATCGAAAAATATTTAGTGCGTCTGCCACCGTAAACGAACCTGCCTCCTTCGCATTAAACACACTTCCTATCCCAACCATTTGTCCATTTTGGTATAAAGAATGGTGGTTTTGATAACTAAATTCGCCTCCTGCTCGAACAAAAGCATACCGTAAAAAAGCTTGCGCATCCACTTCTTTGTTCTTAAACACATATTCAAAAGAAGGCGGGCCAGAGCTATAAATTAACGGCACCGCTATGGCAACCTCTTCTTTTTTGGATGGTCTTAATTCTATCATAGTCAATTTTTAGTCTAATGTAGCGTATTTCAATTATACTTTTATTAAGCACACAACCATTTTTTTAAATATTACATCTCTTTCTATAAATTCGAAAATATGATAACGAGATTTACCTGCTGTTTCCTATTAAATTTATTGCTTTTATCTTCTTGCACCGCCCCCATTAACAAACAATTAAAAGGAACTTGGGCAATGGAAAAAGTCTACGATAATGCAAACGATGTAACCGCACAACACAATCCTCAAAACGATAGATGGATTCGTTTTAATAAAGATGGTTCTTTTAAAAGCGGTGGTACGCCTACAGGCGAAAACACAGGAAAATGGATTTATACAGATACCAATCGGCAGCTCTTTTTGGATAGTGATGCGGGGGAAGGAGACGATAGTTATTGGTTGCTTCAATTAGATAAAAATAATATGAATTGGGCAGGGACTCGCTCTTCTTTTACGGAACGATTTAAGCTTACTTTTTCTAAGTGATGATTAGATGGTTTTCCCCACAGATTTTTTACTACGGATGATTTTGCTCCACGAATTTTTATTTCCCCACGAATTGTTTAATACGGATGATTTTCCTCACGAATTTTTATTTCCCCACGGATGAGCATTCAACTGCAATTACTACCGTAGGTGGTTGAAAATTGAAAATTTGAAATTGAAAATTGATTTTTACTTAGTACCTTTAGGCATTTCCTAATTAAAATTGAGACCCCACATGAGAAAATCTATCTTAATCACCCTATTATTCCTGAATACCGTTGGCTTATTTAGTCAAAAAATAGTCCCCGCTTTTGAAGAAGTCATTGCCTTACAAAGACCTTCCAACACCATTATTTCGCCTGATGGCAAACATATAGCCTATACTGTATCTACTACTGATTGGGAAAATAATCGCTTTGATAGCGAAATTTGGTTGTCTAAAAATGGAACAGCGCCCTTTCAATTGACAAGAACCAAGGATGGAAGTAGCACCAGTCCGCAATGGTCACCTGATGGAACCTACTTATCTTTTAAAGCCAAAAGAGGTGACAAAACGCAAATTCATGCCATTCGAGTAGCTGGCGGAGAAGCTTTTCCGATTACCCAAGAAAAAGGAAATATTGGCGGGTATGAATGGTCGCCAAATGGAAAACAGGTAGCCTTTACCATGTCGCCCGACAAAGAAAAAGGGGATAAAAAACGAAAAGACCGCTATGGGGCTTTTGCCATTGATGACCAAGAATTCAACCTATCTTGGTTGTATATCATCAATTTTGACCCCAATATTATCCATCAAACTTTTCTACCTTGTTATGATAAAAAAGATAGTACCGCCCAACGTTGGGATTGTCAAACCTTGCCCGAAGCAACGGCTTTGATTGATAGCGTAGATTATACCGTCAGAAATTTCCAATGGGCACCCGACGGCACCGAAATTGCTTTTACCCACACGCCTGACCCGCTGATTAATTCTTTTTTTAATGCCGATATTTCGGTCATAAATATAGCGGATAAAAAAGTACGAACGTTAGTCGCTAACCCTAGTGCAGATTTTTTAGCAGACTGGTCACCTGATGGACAATCCATTCTTTATTCAAGTTCCTTAGCCAATCGAACTTCTAATTATTATAAAAATAATCAATTATTTAAA
>CALFWI010000239.1 GCA_937928615.1 uncultured Saprospiraceae bacterium
CTGGAGCATATACTTTCATTTTGAAAGTTGTTCCTTGGGAAAAATCAATCGCGGAAGATAATACGATGGACGTTCCGCCCCATGGCTGTCCGCCTGGTCCCTTTATCATCTGGGCAACCATTCCTGAGGTATTGATTCCTGAACTCTGCGGATTCGCCATCACCGTCACATTCCCACCATCAAAATCTACAAAATCTGCCGCTACTGGGGACGTCTCAAAATCAAATGGTAGATTTGATTGTCCATAACTAGTAAATGTAATAGCTAAACAGAATAAAAAGATAGGAATTCCTTTTTTATTTAGTAAGGCATGCTTACCAAGGAATTTTAAAGTAGCTAGAAAAGATAAATGTCTACTCATAAGAAAGAAGTATTAAATTTCATTAACTAATAAGGGTACAACAAATAGAAAAAGCCTAAATTGTGTAAAATTATAAACTCCTATAAGTAGATAAGTTTACAATTAGAATTTTCTTTTGTTTTGAATAAATTATTCGATACAAAATTAGGAATAGGTAGGTCTTTATAACATTTTAACACTACATCTCTAATACATCACATCCATTTTTCTTATAATAATGATACTATATTACTACTACATAGTCCGTTTAGTAGTACATCTTTAATACATCACATCTGGATAAACAACTAAATAATAGAAAATTGCAAAGCTTAAATTGAAAGAAAATTGATAAAATACGAATGGCGAGTTATAAATAAAATTGGAAGAAAAATCACTTTCTAAACAAGCAATAAGTCAAAAAAGAAAGCCTTCTTACTGAAAAATTCAATAAGAAGGCTTTATTTTATTATTTGAAAAAATTGTTTTCTTTTTCAAATGGGTGTGGAATAGTTGAAAAGAAGGCATTCACCACTACTTAGTCCCCATAGAATTGACAGACACAGGTTCAGTAGACAAATCCATTTTCTCTCCCAAAACAATATCATTAATAGTCGTATAAAAAGAATCAATATAATAAGTGATTTCTTCTCTTCTATTTATGTCTAAAATTCTAAATTGCTCAATTGTTTTTAATACATCCAATCGCTTCGTCTTAAAAAAGGACAGCGTACTTTTTAATTGGTCAATATCTTCCTTAAAGCCTAGAAAAATACGTGTTTTAACGGTAGGAATCCCAAAATTAGGATTAGGAATCGCATAAGGTGCGTCCACTAAACCAGAAAAGTCAAAATCGTAAGGAATAGGAATCACTTTATTATTCTTGATTAAATATTTTACATTTCTGCCCACATTTAAATCCCAATCCGCATTTCCTATCATGTATTGAAAGATAGAAGCGATTTTTAATAAGCCATCGTGAAAGGTATCTCTAGGTAAATTTAAATGATTCTCTACTTTAGCAGTTGCGCCAATTCTATGGCTTAATTCCGCCGTATCTTCAATTAAAAATGCCCAATGTTTAGTTTTCTTTCCAGTCTTAATATCGACATAATTAATTTTCAATAATTGTACTCGATAACTATAATGAGTGATTTGGTTATATAATTTATACGCCAGATATTCCTTTTGTAATAAGGCCTTAGCTTCTAATTTACTACTAACACAATGAGTTACTAGTTTCATATCATCAAATTTAGCCAAGCCTGCCGCCTTTAATTCCTTCTTTTTGAAATTAATTTTTAAGGGCGCCATCTCACATCTCATTCGACGAAAGTTCCCTCTAGTTTTTAATTTAACATTCCAAGTTTGATTTTCTCCATTTTCATCCTCAAAAGTCAATTCTGCGGGAAATTTATCATTCGTTTTTCTACTGCTATCAAGCAAAGCAAAATCAGCTTTTAACGTAACCGTTAAAACTTCTTTATAGCTCATGACATCTAATATACTTCTTTGAGCATTTGCCGTTTGAGCAAACAAAATGCTTATCAAAAAAGCAAATAAGAATAGGAGTAAAGTCCTGTTTAAATTTCTAAAATTTAATACTAACATATCGTAGTGTTTTAGCTACTTTTTTTAGTGAATTCTAATTGTTGTTATATTCTCTAACATAACGCAAATATGTACTAAAAAAGTTCACAAAAGCTACCCTTATTGTAAATTTAACACTAAGCTAATATCCGTATAAAATTTTATGAGAAACGAATATATTGTCGTTTTCAGTTTTTAAATTTGGAATAAACTAAAAAATAAGAATATTATTCAGTTTAAAAATTAAAGCCCTTAATTTAATATCAAATCAAAAATTGGAAAAATAATTGGAGAAAATTAAAGAAAATTAATCTTTTTTTTAAATTGTCGGGAATCCTGCATTTTTTAGTAAAATCCAGTACTAGAATTCCGACAAATCATACTCTGCCAATAGTAATCGCCACTCTATTCCTTCCGTATATTCTAAAATCTTTTGAGAAATAATTTTATTCATTACGTCATGCTGGTCAGAGAAAGCAAAAGCATAGAATTGCAAATCGAATTTGATAGGTAAGGTTTCTAAGGATGCATAAGTAGCTTCATTCGCTAAGCGATATTTTAAAATAGGTTCGTCGTATAAAAAAGCGGCAATTTCCCCATTATTCAAACCATCTAAACCTTCCGTTAAGCCATTATACCGAACGATTTTTTTAAAAAAATGGTGTTTTAAATAATCTTCTGTGCCCGTTGCTTTAATTGTTCCTGATTTGCGTTCTTTAAAATCATTAATACTTTCAGAATTCCAGCTTAATTGATTAACCGTTAAAGTGGAGGCAATACTTGCCGTAAATCCAGAAATAAATAATAAGCCACTAAACATCCACAATAAAGCGACCAATTTACCTCCATTACTTTTAGGTGCTTTATCCCCGTATCCAACAGTCGTCATTGTTACAACCGACCACCATATACCGTCCCAGACGCCATCCCAACCTGGTCGAAAATGTTCAGGGTTCTTTTTTCGTTCAAATAACCACGCTATTACACCAAAAAAGATAATGATAAAAATGAGTCCGATTAGACCACTCAGAAAACTTAAAGAAAAGAAAGAGCCTAAAAACTGCAAAAATTTCTGTACAGTCGTCGTTTTTTTAATAGCAACCGTAGCATTAGCTGCATAGAAAGGATAGGTAAAGTTCATCTTTTTACTGCGTTCACTCGTCACCGTCAAAGGATTAATACTTGCGTCAATAGTGCCATCTTCTAAACCTTGCAAAATAGCGCCAAATCCCATTTCTACCAATTCGTATTCAATATCCAAATTTCTGGCAATTTTATCCCAAAGCCAAACACTAATACCTGCTGGCTGTCCGCTATCTGTAATAATAAAGGGGGCAGCACGAGTATAAGCCACGGTTAAAGTATCATTTAATCCATTAGCTATAAAGGTATTAAAGGAGAGGAATAATAGTAACAAGTTGCGATAAATTGGCATAAGGTAGGTAGTTATAGAAAATGATGAACGATGAACTATAAACGATGAATTCGTCAACTATTGAAATTTAATTTTTAAAAACAAGCCAGTAGTCCGTAAGGCTATCCCAAACATTTATTTTTTAATTTCCCTTAATCAACTAAATATGCAAATTTTATTTGGCAATAAGTAAACTTCTGGTAGATATTTTTCCTTTTAAATAAGTCTTATTAGATTTGCCAAAAGTATAGAGGAACTTCCTTTCCTCAAAAATCATTCACAGGGAGCTAAAATTCCCAATACTCAACTAAAATGAACAGAGAATACAGTAATTTAAGAAAGAAAGTCGTCAATTATCAAGAAGTATTAACCAATACCCGTGCGTACCGACAAGTATGGAAAAAAGAATTAAGAGATAAGATAGTCACACAACTAACTACTATTAACAAAGAAGTGGAGTTAAACGCTAAAATTGAGGTAAAGTCAGATTTAGAGAATCTAGAAGCCATTGTCTTTTCTTTAGGAGCGGTTAAAAGCGGTATGTACCAAGAAGTCAATGATTCTATCAAGCGCCATATGATTAAGCATAATGGCTCCTTGATTTATCAGCAATTGTTTAATGGCAAAGTCATCGTTATTATCAATTATCCTTTTATTGAAAATTACGGACAGCCACAACCTCCTAAAACAGTTGCTATTTATCGGCCAGAAGAATTAAAAGAACCCTTTTTTGTACGGCATTTAGAAGAATTCATCACCGAAGTATTCAATTGGGAAGATTATGATGATGATGAGAGGCCCGGAGCAGAACGAGGTCAGAAAATTGGGTTTAAATTGAATTTTGAGAAGGATAAATAGCAGTAGGCGGTAGCAGTAGGCGATAGCAGCAAGATATTAATTGTTAATATAATGCCTAAAAAAATAGATTAGTTTTCTTGTGAATATTTTGTTTTTAAATAGTGCTTGTCTATTTTTATAAAAACAACTATTATGAAAACTAACAATAATCAAGGATTCAAATCATTAAAAGTTTATCAGTTAGCTTATGTTTTAGCTATGGAAATTTTTGAAATGACTAAAATTTTTCCAAAAGAAGAAAAGTATTCACTAACTGACCAGATTAGAAGGTCTTCTAGGGCTGTTTGCGCAAATATTGCAGAAGGATATAGAAAAAGACAGTATCCGAAACATTTTAGCAGTAAACATTCTGATGCGGATGCAGAAGCAAGTGAAACTACTGTATGGATAGATTTTAGTAAAGATTGTAAATATATTTCTGTAGAAAAGCAACAAAGTCTTATTGCTAGATATGAACAAGTTGGGAGAATGTTAGGTAGTATGATAAGGAATCCTGAAAAATTTAAACCTTAAGAAATCCGACAAAGTAGACAGTATGTATTTGATTTTTAGTACGCAATTTTGCGTAACCATAGTTATCTGAATAGTTCCAATTTTAACTTATAATACGCTACACTAAAATTGACCACAAATGAGTTACATTTGTGGTCAACTTGTATTGTGCTTATAGCTAGTACTTACCGCCGCTGCCTACTGCTACTGTCTACTGCCGCTGCTTACTATTTACTTTTCTGGCAAAAACACCTCCGCCATCATACACCGAGCACTTCCCCCACCATACGTCTCAATTACTTTCAAATCGCTATGCAAAATCTGTGTATGTTGTTCGATTTGTTGAATTTGTTCAGCGGTAAGCGCTTCATAAGCCCTAGAAGACATCACTAAAAAATGCTCACCGTCTTTATTCTTTACTTGTAGCATATTACCAGCAAAATTCCCCATTTGCGCTAAGGAAATGTCAATAATGTCCTTATTTGTTTGTTCAAAAGAAGCAGTAATAGCAGTTCGCTGTTCTTTATTTTTGATACTATCCAAGCAAATAACCACAAAAGTTGTCCCCAAAGCCATCATTACATTGCTATGGTAAATAGGAACACCTTTATCATCAACCGCATCAAAAAGTACTTTTTCGTAACACATAAAATAGCAAAACTGGTCGAGTAATTCTTCATTGGTTCGTACAGAACGACAAGCATAAACCAATTTATGATGCCTATCTAAAATCATACTCCCCGTTCCCTCTAGAAATTGCTCATTCTTTTCCCATTTTTCTAATTTGATATGCGTTTTGATGTGAAACGCTTCATTCAATTCGTCAATAATAGTTGATAAGCGTTCACTTCTTCTGATAGTTGAAAACATCGGATAAGTGACCAGTAATCCTTCTTCGTGGCAACTAAACCAATTATTAGGGAACACAGAATCCGTACTAATCGCATCTTCATGTTCTTGATGCACTTTTACCTGTATGCCCGCAGCCTTTAATTTTTTTACAAAACGGTCAAACTCTTTAACGGCTGCTGCTTTAATTTTAGATTTAGTCAAACTTTTATCGTTCGTTTGGAACGTGTTATTATCTGCCGTATCTGTATTAAATCCAAAATTGGCAGGACGCACCATTAAGATGGTATCTGTCAATTGGGTATCTGTAATAGGATTGGGTAATAGGGTCTTTTTGACCGTTTCCGTAATGGCATCTAAGACTTCAAAAGCCGTTTCAGCCATTTTATTCCCATTGGTATCTAACAAAGGGTTGACTTCAACAAATTCAATACAGCTCACTTTTTTAGAAGCAATCAATTGGTCAATTATCGCAATGACTTCATATTGGTCAAAGCCCTTAGGAACAGGTGTCCCTGTGCCATAAGAAATCATATCACAATCTAAACTATCAACATCAAAAGAGATATAGATATGGTCGCAATCTTTTAATTTTTCTAAAGCCTCTTTGACACAAATTGCTAAACTCCGATGTCTGACTTCTGCAACTTTATAATTCTTGATGCCATATTTCTCCATCTGTTTATCTTCAGGCATTTCGGTATCTCGAACGCCAAAAAAGATAATATCTTCTGGTTTTACCTTAGGGCCATTAACCCCAGTATCTTTAATTTCTTGCCAAAAATACTGGGTGTCTTTAGTTACTTCATTCACCTGATAATCCATATTATCATCGCCAATAGCCGCCGCCAAAGGCATGCCGTGAATATTACCAGAAGGAGAAGTATAAGGCGAATGTAAATCTGCATGTGCATCAATCCATACCACGCCTAGTCGCAAATCAGGTCGTGCATCTTTAATACCACTAATCGTTCCTAGGGCAGAAGAATGGTCACCCGATAAAACAATCGGAAAATGCCCTCTTTTAATATTTCTTTCAACTACATGACAAACGCGTAAACATTGCTCCATGACATGTTCAATTCGCTTAGCAAAAGAGTTTCTAACCATGTTATAGATACTCTCATTGTGCGTTTCTACATCTTCGTGTTCGTAAATACTAAAGTAATTATTACCCTGATTGATAGCAGCAATTTCTATGGCATCAATACCCATATCTGCCCCACGGGTTCCTGCACCAATATCAGAGCGATTCTTGATGATTTTAATCGATTTTTTCATGGAAAAGGTTGAAGAGGTATAGAGGTATAGAGGTATAAAGGTGCAGTATGCCTACCTCTATACCCTTATACCTTTAAACCTCAATTTTATGCTACTAAAAATTCCGCTAAAGAACGGTCAATGATATCAATACATTCGTCCATTTGCTCGGCTGTAATGACCAAAGGTGGCGCAAAACGAATTTTATTACCGTGGGTAGGTTTAGCCAATAAACCATTATCTCTAAATTTCATACAAATATCCCAAGCTAGACCAGAATCTTCTTCCGTATCAATGACTATCGCATCCAATAACCCTTTTCCTCGAACCAGTTTAATTAATGGATTCTTCTGTGCAATTTTATTTAAACCATCTCTTAGTTGTTGTCCTAACACTTCCGACTTTGCCGCTAAATCTTCATCAATCACCACTTTTAATGCTTCCATCGCAACGGCACAAGCCAATGGGTTTCCACCAAAAGTAGAACCATGTTCGCCCGGCTTAATGGTCAACATAATTTCGTCATTCGCTAAAACCGCAGAAACAGGGAAAACACCACCAGACAATGCTTTTCCAAGAATCAATACATCAGGTCTAGCCTCATAATTGGCTTCACATTTATTACCACAACCACAATTTCCACAAACGGCTAACATTCTACCCGTTCGAGCAATGCCTGTTTGGATTTCATCCGCTACAAATAAAACATTGTATTTTTTACAAAGCGCTTGAACACCTGTCAAATAATTTGCATC
>CALFWI010000240.1 GCA_937928615.1 uncultured Saprospiraceae bacterium
ATATCCGTGTCCCTTTAATAATCCGTGGTATTGATTGCTACCACGGATTATTAAAGGGACACGGATAATTATCATTTTTTACCTGACGTCATAAATGCTATCAGCAAAAGGTTTATGATACACAGTTAAATCGGAATTCATCGTTCATAGTTCATCATTTTCTTAAATTATACTACCTTCACCCAAATAATTAAACCCTTACTTCATGAATATACTATTAAGTTTACTCATTTCCCTCATTCTCATTCTACACATCTATTTTGTCTGGTTAGAAATGTTCGCATGGACAACTCATGGTAAAAAAGCATTTAAAGGAATACCTGACGAATTATTTTTACAAACCAAAGCTATGGCTGCTAACCAAGGTTTATATAATGGCTTCTTAGTAGCAGGTTTAGTTTGGTCGTTATTAATAGAGGATATGGCTTGGAGTGAAAACATCGCCATCTTCTTTTTAAGTTGTATTGCGGTGGCTGGCATCTATGGTGCTATGACCGTTCAAAAAAGTATCTTTTATATTCAGGGATTGCCTGCTATTATTGCTATTGTATTAATTTTAACCAATTGATTCATTCATTTTTCTGATAATAACGGATTGCGTTGAAAATAAGATTTTAATAGATTAGAAAGTAGAGAACAGAGATTAGAGACTAAAATAGCCTATTCTTGTCAAGAATATAGCAATAAATTTAGTTTTTGACGGGATTCTATCTCTATTCTCTACGCTCTGTTCTCTCTTCTTATCATTTCAATGCAAAACGTTACAATCAGCATTCTTTAGAAAAGTGATGTAAATTGGTAGTAAAGTAAGCACTCAAAAATAAATGAATATGACAAAGTTAAACCTACTCATTGTTGCACTTTGTACTCCTTTGCTATTGTCTGGGCAAATAGATACGATGGCACTTAAATCAATAGAAGGCATCACCAACAAGATGATAGAATTAATTTCTGGCGATATAGATGAGCCCCGAAATTGGAATGAATACAGAAATTTATTTTTACCAACCGCCATCAAAATATCCATCAATCGAAATGCACGTCCGAATCGACAAATTAAAGCTAGAAACTTAGAAGAATTTGTGAGAGAAGTTGGGCCAGCTTATAAAAAAAGTGGATTTGAGGAAGTTTCAATTGGGCTAACGGTCAATGAATTTAATGGAATCGCCAATGTATTTCAAAGTTATTATTGTAAAAATCTGACGGGAACTTATGAAAAAAGAGGGGTAAATAGCTATCAATTAGTTTATGCCGATAATCGGTGGTGGATTGCCAGCACGACCTTTTCTAATGAAACGGATGAAAATCAACTACCAAACAAATATTTAGATAAAGCCCATCAATCTAAAAATTGATTGACTGCAAATTTAAGGGTTTCACTTATAACCAAGCAAGCAAAATTTGCCAACTAAATTTCGGTTAATTATAACAATTACCGATTTAATTTGATTTTGTAATAAATTCCCTTATATTTGAATTGTGTAAGTTGCACAAGTCCGATGCCCGAGAGCGCATTGGGAGAGGCCGTTCACTAAAAAAAAGGAGGTATTATGAAATCAGCTACGTTAAAAGTTACATTTCTTACAAACAACAAATCAAACAATTCATCCCTAAATATTGGGCGGTCTTAATACATGCTACGTAGGGGATATCGCCTACGCTCGCATAAGTTTATTTGTCACCGTAAGGAATAACTAAACGATAAATCCCTTGTAACTTCCGAGTTACAAGGGATTTGTAATTTTAATCAAAATATACTTTACTCAGAAGTCAAAGCATCAATTGGATTATTTAATGCAGCTCTAACTGCCTGAATCCCTATCGTTATGCCTGCTATAATTATAGCAATGACAACTGGAATTGCAAACATCCACCATTTTAAGTCAATGGTATAAGCAAAATTTGTTAACCAATCATTTAATAAATACCAAGAAATAGGAATGCCTATTATCAAGCCAATCCCTACCAATAGTAGAAAATCTTTAGATAATAAGCTAATCAAATTGCCCATAGATGCGCCCAATACTTTTCTGATACCGATTTCTTTTGTTTTTTGTTCGGCTAAAAAAGTAGATAAACCTAATAAGCCAAGGCAGGCAATTAGAATAGAAATAATCGCAAAATAATTCGCTAAAGTCCCCGTCAACACCTCGCTTTTATATTGCTGCTGATACTCCGCATCCACAAAATTATAATGTAAATAGACGGCTGGTAGTACTTCCTTAAACACCTTTTGTAAGCTCGTAACTGCCGTTTTCATTTCTCCTTCTTTTGCTTTTACCAAAAGGCCTCTTGCATCATTAGATAATAAAATAACCACAGGTTGAATATCCTCATAAAGGGATTGTGTGTGAAAATCTTCCACCACCCCAATAATCTGCCTTTGTTGTCCCCACCATTGAACCGTTTTTCCAATCGGGTCTTCCATACCCATCACCTCAATGGCTCTTTTATTCAACACGATGTTGGTGGTATCAAAAGGTGCGTCTGCTCGATAAAAATGACCTGCTGCTAATGGCAGTTCTACGGTCTCTAAAAAATTATTGGCTGCCCAAAAATAGTTGAATGCCTGATGTTGGTCTTCTGGCCGCTTTCCTGGCCAAGACATGCCACTCGAAGCCGACGGAATATCAGTAGGCGTTGTAGGGCCAATCGTTACTTTATCTATGCCCGGTGCCTTTAACAATTTATCTTTTAGGACTTTATATTTACTGCCTATTTCCGCCCCTCTCTCAATCACGATTAAATTATCTTTACTAATACCTAGGTGCTTATGCTGGATATATTGAACTTGTTCTTTAATAACAAAAGCACCTACCACTAATAATAAAGCCAATACAAATTGAATAATGACCAAGCCCTTTCGCAGACCAATACTTCCCGATTGAGGTTGAATTTTTCCTTTTAGTACTTCTGTTGGGCGAAACGAGGACAACACAAATGCAGGATAAGTACCAGATAATAAGGTTACTAGTAATAT
>CALFWI010000241.1 GCA_937928615.1 uncultured Saprospiraceae bacterium
GCCAATTACCCGCATCTTGGGTGGGTGAATTAGGGTTAATTCTTTCCAAAGAGACACCATTTTTATCATTGAGTAAAGGCGTATGCCAATCTTCGGAATAATTTAACTCATCCAAAAAAATGGTTTCCAAACCACTATTGAGGTATAATTGGATGTGGCCTTCCTTATCTCCAAAAGTGGGCAAGTCTTGGTTAAATATAGCCTTAGAATTTTGAACATCATAGCGATTTTGAATATCGCTAGGGTTTTCTGTTAAGACGATAAAATCATTTGGGAAAACTATTTTTTCAGTATTAATAGCTTTTATTTGAGGATTCTCCAAAGCTTGATTGGCTAAAATTAAACCATTCAAATCAATGATTTTTTCAGAACGATTAAATAATTCTATAAAATCATCCCCGCCTGTTTGTGCATTAAATAAAATCTCATTGATAATTAAATCTTTACTAGTAGGCAAAGTAGGTAAGCCAATTGGATAGTTTTGCGTACCATTAGTCGGTGCTCCACTACAATCTTTAAAGGTATTTGTTATTGTAATCGTTTCAATTTGATTCGCAATTAAAGGTGTATTCAATGCTAAAATAATGGTATTAAAATCATTTTCAATCAGCGTGGTATTCCTAATTTCGTGATTGGTAATGGAATAATTGGTCGTTTCTAGTAAACTTTCGAGGGCTACTGATTTATCAAAAGATACCTTAATTTGAGTGTCACTTATTGGATAAGCATTTATTAAATTTAAGGGTGGTTTTTCTGTTATTTCAAATACACTATTTTGTCTATTGGGTGTTCCTCCTAAAAAGGCAGTCGCTCCTTGCCAGTTGACTGCTCCCAAACAAGGAGTATTAGGGTTGATTCTTTCTAATGCATATCCTCCACTTGCTGTAGTTGAATTTCCATACCAATCTTGGTGGTAGGAAACAATGTCAATCGTTTCTCCAAACTCATCTTTTAATATCAGTTCTTCTTCATCACTTAAAGTAGGAAAGTTAGGTAAGCCTAAAAAATTACCAAATTCCGCTAAATCAGCTGCACTAGTTTTACCGATGATTAAATACGAATGTGGACGCAGTTGATAAGCGGGAAAAGTCGGCTCGTTATTGCTACCATCCGTAAAAACAAATCCCTCCAAATTAATTGTTTTATCACTTCGATTATATAATTCCACGTATTCTTCTGCTGGTAAACCTAAAGTTCCACTACCTTCTAGCGTGGCGTCTTCCATAATTTCATTGATGATAATATCATATTGTTCAGCTATTTCTATTTTAGTATATAAAAAAGTAGTATCAAAATTCAGTAAGCTATTTCCAGTGGTGTCTGTCAAATTATTAATAGTAAGGGTATAGTGTTCATTATTAGTCAATGGATTATTTAGGACTACCTCTATTTGATTAGGTACTAAAAGGGTCGTGTTTTTAGGGGTTCCAATCGCCTTATTAATAAAAAAATTATCGATAATTAGTGCGGTATTTTCTGCTATTGGTTCATCAAAAACTAAAGTCAAATTATTCGCAGCAATAACGTCTATAGCAACTAAAGCAGGAGGACTAGTATCTGGGACTAATTTTTTTACGACTACATCGTCAAATAAAAAATGAGTTAATCTAGTAGCGGTATACCTGCAATAAAAGCCAAAAAAATAAGTATTAGGCTGATTATACTTTGCATCGTTGACCGTTAAATCTATTTGCAAATTATTCCCTCCCGTATAATCTGCAAAAAATTGCCAAGTTCCTGTAGCCATTCGCACAACTCGAATTTTTACAACAGGCGAAATAGCGACGGCTCCTAAACTCGCTTTACCCAATAAAATTTTTGTACCATTATCTTGTCGATAAAATTGCAAAGCATCATTCGTTCCACTTTCTCCAATTTCTAAAAAATAACCAGAACTATTGACTAAATCGGAATCATCGGCTTGTAAATAAATTCGAGCGCTATTACTAGTTGACGGATTAAAATTCATTTGAACAAAGACATTCCATTCCATGTCTACTTCAAGCGTAGCAGCGACACTAATACTAGACATTCCTGAGATTGCAGCATTTAATTGAAGCTGACCATTTGTATTAATAATAAAATCATTGAGGTCACCTTGCCAAGTTGGCGAATCCGTTAAGTTGCCATCAGAGAAATTATCTGTAACTTGAGCGTTTAAGGGAACTAAAAATAAAGAGAAAATGTATAGGATAGTTAGTTTGTTCATTATTTTGGGAATTAGGCATAAGCTCACAAAAATATAAATGATATTTGGTTAAGATAGAATATAAGTTAACTTTCATATTAAGTAGCAATAAAGTTAAAATGCCCTTATCTTTGCAAATCTAAAATTAACGAATGTACAAAGCTGATAAATTTAAGAGATTTTTTGCTAGTTAGTAACAAATCTTAAAATTAGCTCGTATGTTTATTTACTTTAATACGTGACTTGAAAAAATACAGAAAAGCAAAGAAACCTTACTTTCTTTTTTAAGTCCGCAAATCTTTTTTTCAGATGAAAGTTGCTGTTGTTGGCGTAACAGGATTAGTTGGTACTGTAATGTGTGAAGTACTAACAGAAAGAAATTTTCCAATTACTGAATTTTTACCCGTCGCTTCTGAGCGTTCTGTAGGTAAGCAATTAACGTTTAGAGGAAAAGACCATACGATTATTGGTTTAGAGACTGCTGTTGCTGCCAAACCAGATATCGCCATTTTTTCTGCGGGAGGAAGTGTTTCTAAAGAATGGGCACCTCGATTTGCAGAAGTAGGCACAACTGTTGTAGATAATTCTTCTGCATGGAGAATGGACCCTACTAAAAAGTTAATCGTCCCTGAAATTAATGCAGGGGAATTAACAGAATCTGATAAGATTATTGCTAACCCAAATTGTTCTACCATTCAAATGGTTGTTGCTTTGGCACCATTACACCAAGCATTTACAATTAATAGATTGGTTATTTCAACTTACCAATCTATTACTGGAACGGGGGTAAAAGCAGTTAGACAATATGAAGCGGAAAAGCATGATGCGCCTTTAGCAAAAGAAGAAATGGCTTATTCGCATCCAATCTTTGATAATTGTATTCCTCATTGTGATATTTTTTTAGAGAACGATTATACGAAAGAAGAAATGAAATTAGTCCACGAGACTAAAAAGATTTTTGGAGATGATAGTTTGAGGATTACAGCTACCGCTGTAAGAGTACCTGTTCATGGTGGACACTCCGAAACAGTAAACATAGAATTTGCGAAACCTTATGAAGTAGCAGCGGTTAAACAGCTTTTAAAAGAAGCTGATGGAATCGTCGTTTTGGATGATTTAAAAGCCCATAGCTACCCAATGCCTCGCTTTGCTAAAAATAAAGATGAAGTGTTTGTTGGCAGAATTCGTAGAGACGAATCAGCAGATAACGCTTTAAATATTTGGGTCGTTGCAGATAATTTAAGAAAAGGGGCAGCAACAAATGCCGTGCAAATTGCAGAGTATTTAGTCGCCAAAAGCCTTGTTGGGAGCGAAAAAGTAGCAGTTTAACCCCAAATAAGCACTTGAAGTAGCTAAATATTTGGAAATTAATATTTTATATTGCTAAATTTACGTAACAGGTAGCGTTTTTTTCAGTATCTAATTTAGCTGCGTGCTGATTCAAAACTACTTTTAAGCTATTAAAAAAATAATAAAGTTATTTTTCAATAGTTTCTTATCAAGCAATAACCAGATAATATATTATTAGATTTGCTATTTATAAAATCTAATAATATATCACACCCCGATATACTTTTGTATTCTATTTACCAAAGTGAATCATTTTCAAAAAACCTGAAAATTAAAGATTCATTGAGTTTTAAATTAGCGGCATAAAACCGTTTTACGTATAACACATACTTGTATAATATGAAGACTAAACTTGTTTTGTGGGGCTCCAATGCAACGGAAGAGAAGATATTAATCGCCATGCGATTACGATCCGAAGATAACAAGGTAGATATTTGGACTTTTCCAGAAGCCGTAGCCACCGACGAATTTGCTAGACAATTACTTGGTGATTGGAGAAACGATGTGGAGGTGCCTTTTCCTGAAAGTACTACCCACCTAGAAAGAGAATTGTCTATGACAGACAGCTTGCTACCTGAAGAAATAAAGGTAGAAAGAGGCGACATTATTCAACGGGCACAAACGGAATGGCATTTTGTCGTGCTTTCTTCTAAACTTAACGAAGTCTACCAAACAGAGTTAGGAGAATTGAAAGCAAAAGTTGCAGGACTAAAATCTTTTAATAATGATTCTTGGAATGAATTAAAATCATTCTGGTCAAAAGTACAGAATCAAGTCCGAGAGCGAAATCTATTAAGAGGTCACGCAGATACCTTAAGAGATGAAACCAATGCGTTATTCTCTCAGATGAAGGCATTGCGTTCTACTTTAGACGAAGAATTTCGTACAACTTCTCTAGGTCTCCATGATCAATTCATGGAAAAATTAGCTAACCTTGAAAAACGTGCTAGCGAAGGTACTAGATTACCTGCACTTTTTGATGAGCTAAAAGAGCTACAACGAAATTTCAGAGAAATAAAATTAACCAGAGAGCACCGTTCTAAAATATGGGAACGCTTAGATGCTACTTTTAAAGTAGTAAAAGAGAAACGTTTTGGGCCTAATGCCAATAACGAATCTTCTGCTCTAGATCGGTTAAACCGAAGATTTAACGGCTTATTGGGAGCGATTGATAAAATGCAAAAATCAATTTCTCGTGATCAAGATGATTTAAATTTCCAGCAACGGAAAATTGATTCTTCTGATGGGCAGTTAGAAGCACAAATTCGTCAAGCTAAGATAAAAATGACGAAAGAGCGTATTCGGTCTAAGAATGAAAAGTTGGCAGAAATGCAACAGACTAAAACAGACTTAGAAAAAAGAATTGCTGCTCAGAAAGAAAAAGAAGCTAAGCGTCAAAAGCAAGGCGAAATAGCTGCTGCTAAGGCTGCTGCTAAAGCTGCCATTGCTTCTAAAATAGCTGCATCAGCTGCCGCTAGAAAAGAGGATGATGGCAAACTAGAAAAAGCAGCGGAAGCAATTGTTGCTAAAAAGGAAGTAGCACCTGCCCCTGAAGCATCAGCAATGGAAGAAGTAGTGGCCAATGGTGCAGCAGTGACAGAAATTGTTTCAGAAGCAGTAACTGTAGTAGAAACGCCAGTAGCAGCAGAAGTAGTAGAAGCCGTTGCAGAAACACCAGTTGCAGAAACAGAAACAATTGTAGAAGCGACAACGACTGAGTTAGATGAAGTAGTTGCTAATGGTGCAGCCATTACAGGAATCGTTAACGAAGAAGAAAATACAGAAGGTTAATGCTTAACCAACTTGTATAATAATATAGAAGCCCTTTGTGATAGAAATATTGCAAAGGGCTTTTCTAATTTACGGGATGACTTCCCCTCATTCAGTAAATTCCATAAAGTTATTGCTGATTTGAAATTACTAGATGATAAAATTTATCCAGTAGTATCGCCATCGTTGAGCACTCATTACTCAACTTCTTTGAAAAAAATGGGTTATCTTAGCAATAGACAATTAATCTAAGTAATGAAAAAAAATCAAAGAATATATCTCGATTATAATGCGACTACTCCTTGCGACCCAAGAGTGGTGGAAACTATGTTGCCCTATTTTACGACCATGTCTGGCAATGCAGCTAGTAGAAGTCATCCTTTTGGTTGGGAAGCGGAAGAGGCGGTTAGTCAGGCAAGAAATCAAATCGCTAATTTAATTGGGGCAGAGGAAAGAGAAATTATTTTTACCTCAGGTGCGACAGAAGGGGATAATTTGGCTTTGAAAGGGGTCTTTGAAATGTATCACAGAAAAGGCAACCATATTATTACCGTTGAAACGGAGCATAAAGCGGTCTTAGATACTTGTCTGCACCTAGAAAAAAGAGGGGGGGAAGTCACTTATTTAAAAGTGGATAAAAATGGTTTAATTGACCTAGCTGAATTAAAAGCAGCCATTAAATCGACGACCATTTTAGTAGCTATTATGTGGGCAAATAATGAAACAGGAGTCATTCAGCCAATGGCAGAAATTGGAAAGATATGCGAAGAAAAAGGGGTGTTATTATTTAGTGATGCCACTCAAGCTGTTGGTAAGATTCCTACACATCCAAAAGAAATAGGGATTCATTTAATGGCATTTACCGCTCATAAAATGTATGGCCCTAAGGGGGTTGGTGCCTTATATGTCAACCGAAGGAGGCCAAGAGTTAAATTGACCGCACAAATTGATGGAGGAGGACATGAGGAGGGCATGCGTTCAGGGACGCTAAATGTACCAGGCATTGTGGGGTTTGGGAAAGCGGCGGCTATTGCCCAAGTTGAAATGGAACGTGAAGCTATCCGACTCAGCCAGTTGAGAAATAAGTTAGAAAATGCTTTGTCAACAGCAATCGAAGCTTGTGCCATTAATGGTACGACGAAACATAGATTACCACAAGTCAGCAACTTATCCTTCCAACACGTAGATAGTGAAGGCTTGTTAATGACTTTTAATCAAAATATTGCCGTGGCTACGGGTTCTGCTTGTACTTCTGCTTCGCTTGACCCATCTCACGTATTGACCGCAATGGATATATCCGATGATTTAGCCAAATCTTCTATTCGTTTCAGTTTAGGTCGGTTCACTACCGAGGAAGAAATT
>CALFWI010000242.1 GCA_937928615.1 uncultured Saprospiraceae bacterium
TTTAAAAACCCTTTTTTGATTTGATGGGACTCGATGTCCCATCAAATCAATACTAAGAATCGGTGTTTCTATTTTTATAAGAAAACCCTTCATGATTAGTTATAAATTATGGAAGGCCTTATTTTTTACTTAGTTTAGGGAGCAATTTAAAAATGCTAAAATTTCTATGTCTATCACTATATATATTGTTGACGATCATAAAGTATTCCGTCAAGGTATCACTTCCTTAATAGGTTATGAAGAAGATATGGAAGTAATTGGAACAGCAGGGTCGGTAAAAGAATTCATGGAACATATCTTAGACCATCATCCAGATGTAATATTAATGGATATTACCCTAAGAGATGGGGAGGGTACGGATGCGGTCAAATGGTTAAAAAAGAAAAGACCAGATGCTAAAGTGCTCATGTTATCCATGCATCAAGAGGACAAGTATATTAGGAAAGTATTAGATGTTGGTGCTAGTGGTTATATGCTTAAAGATGCAGGAACGGAAGAAATGATGAAAGCTATTCGAGAAATTTATCAAGGACATACTTATTATAGTCATCAAATCACACAAGCGATTATCCAGCAAGTTGTTTCAGGTAAAAAGCCAAAAAAAGAATTGTCAGGGAAGGCATTAAGTAGCAGAGAATTACAAGTATTAAAGTTTATTGCAGAAGAAAAAGGTAACAAAGAAATAGCTGACCTTTTATTTATTAGTGTTCGGACGGTCGATGCTCATCGACGGCATTTATTAGAAAAAATACAAGTTAAAAATACAGCTGGACTAGTGAAATATGCGATTCGGATAGGTCTGATTGACCTTTAAAATAGAAGTCTTTGGTGGGTGCAATATTATTTCTGTCCACCCATTTACATTATTTCCTTAGGAATTTTTATAATAAAAGTAGTGCCTTTGCCCAAGGTTGATTTGACTTTAATTTTTCCACCAAGCAAATTTAATAAGCGACTTACAATTACCAACCCTACACCCGTACCATTTTTATCAAGGTTTTCTTTTTCTATTCTTGTAAATAAATTAAAAATAACAGCCTGTCTATTTTTTTCAATACCAATCCCATTATCGATTACTTTAAAAGCATGATATTTTTCTCTAGATTGGTATTTAATTTGGATTTTGGGCTTTTCTTTTTCAAAATCTATATATTTTATACTATTGTGAATGAGGTTTTCAAAGACATGTTGAATGGCTGTTCTAGACGTATAAAAAATGGGTAGGTTAGTAGGTAACTTTATACCAATTTCTTTAGGCACTTTTAGTTTCGAAAAAATGGCTGGTATAATTTTAGACATATCTACTAAAGATTTGTCTTGCTTAATGGTGTGAACAGACTGAGAAAATTTTAGAATGGCATTAACAAAAAGCATAGAATCAATCGTTTCTTGTTGAATATCTTCTAAATATCCCATACTTTCTTTATCCAAATCTGGATGTTTCTTTTTTAATATTTCAGTTGTTATTTCAATACTTCTAAAAGAAGTCTTTAAATCATGCGCTACGATAGAGGTGTATTCTTCTAAATCAGTAACGGTTTGTTCTAGTTTTTCTTGATTCTTTTCTAAATCTTTTACCGACTTTCTTAATTGAAACAATCGAATCACATGCGTGGACAACATGCGTAAAATATAGAGCTGTTCTGAATTGAGTGTTCTAGGTTTGCTATCAATTACACATAAAGTACCTAACGAAAGTTCGTCGGGGGTAGTTAGCGGAAATCCCGCATAGAAAACAATATTAGGGTCACCTAAGACCAATGGATTGCCACTAAATCGAGCATCTTTGCGAGCATCTTCCACCAATAATGGCTCTGTAGGGTTATTGATAGCATGCGCACAAAAAGAAACCCCTCTACTCGTAAATTCATCGGCTAATCCAATCCTTCCAACAAATCGTTGTCTTTCAGATTCTACTAGTGAAATCATGGAGATGGGCGTATCACATATATAAGCGGCCATCTTCACAATATCTTTGAATTCTTTATGGTCAAGGGTTGTCCATAAATTATAGTCGTCAAAAGCAGCTAATCGCGCTTGTTCATTTTTTGGAATAGCTGGTTCTTGCATGTAGAATAGGGTGTATGTTTTAGTTTGAAATTACCTCAAAAATAGATTTATTTTTTAATAGTCAGACATCCATCTCGGTCTTGTTGGGTAGGTATTTATGATTTGTCAAAAGCGTACGTTAATTTATAGAATGGCAGAAAATTGGCTTAGTAAGTACTAAATCGAGAAATAACATATCAATAAAAATTTAGATTATTTTTTCGCTATTTAGGCAAAAACGCAGGCACGGTTTTTAAGTTTTGTTGTCTAACTTGGGTAAAACACCCTACTTTCATTTTTAAAAGTAGGGCTGTTTTGAGTTGCTGCTTAGCATTTTTTATAAAAATGGAGTAGAAAATTTCCTGATAAAATTATTACGGTCATTTTTTATACCTCATTTTTGAGTTAAAAAACGACCGTTAATAATTTTGTAGTAGCCTTTAACAAGCAGTTTAATTTACCTTTAATAACCTCTTTCTTTTAAAAAAATTAAAAAGTAGTAGTGAATACTTCTGGAGCATCATCTGAATGATGACCTGCCTCCTGAAAATTGTTGGATAACCAGTCAACAAATTGTTTGGGTTGTGTTAAACAAGTTAATTTTTGCGCCATATTGACGAAATAAGTAGTCGTTATTTCTTTTGCAGCCTCTTGATTCTTGTTACTTTGTAAGGAATAGCTATAAATCTTTGAATAATGTCGTTTATATAATTCCACAAAGTTGGCAACGTTTTTATCCTGTGCATAAAGTCCTCTCAATTCTAAGTCTGATAGTTGGTATTGCTTAATCATTGTATTATTAACATATTTGCTTATTTTTATGTTTCATTTTAACCATGTCACAAAATTAAAAACTTTAAGTATTTTTTTTACTAGTAAAAAAGCGTATTTCTTAGATTAGGTAATTTACCTATTTTAAGTAATTTGCCTATTTTGGAGACGACTAGATATAGATTTCCTCTCTTGCGTATTGTTTAGTGTAACTGCTTAAGTAATTTAAAATTTGAGTAGATTCGCCAAAAGGTTGCTTGGCATACTAAAAGCACTCATTTTTTCTAACATAATTCTAGATAGCCATCCATAACTCCATTTTTTTCCTAGTTATGGACGACTATCTCCTTTCTACCTCATTTAAATAATAGCAAAATTCATTAGTTTTAACAATCCTACCAAATTTTTAGTCAAAATTGCTAATTTTTAGCTAATTTTGTAAAACAAAATAATCAACCGCTCTGTTACGCTTAAAAAGTATAGAGGAATTGCTAAATTCACGCACTATTTTTATAAGTACTTATAGCATAATCGAAATATATCAAAATAATGAAACCACTCAATCCAACACCAAGAATATTAATGGGACCAGGCCCGTCCGATGCTCATCCAAGAGTTTTAAAAGCGATGGCAACACCATTGATTGGTCATTTAGACCCTGAATTTGTGGGGATTATGGACGAGGTCAAAAGCATGGTACAACAGACTTTTTTGACGGAGAATCATTTGACGTTTGTGGTCTCTGCGCCAGGAAGTGCAGGCATGGAAACTTGTTTGGTTAATTTGCTAGAACCAGGTGATGAATGCATTATTTGTATCAATGGCGTCTTTGGGGGACGGATGGCAGAAATTGCTGACCGATGCGGTGCAACGGTGCATAAAGTAGAAACGGAATGGGGAAAAGTGATTACAACTGCGCAAATCAAAAAGGCCTTAAAAAAATGTCCCAAACCTAAGTTAGTCGCTTTAGTGCATGCCGAAACTTCTACGGGAGCATTACAACCTTTAAAAGAAATCAGCGATTTGGTGCATAATGCAGGTGGCTTACTAATGGTTGATGCGGTGACATCTTATTGTGGCGTGGAATTAAGAGTAGACGATTGGAATATTGATGCAATTTATACAGGCACTCAGAAAAATTTATCCGCACCTCCTGGCTTATCACCCGTAAGTTTTTCTCCTGCCGCTGTAAAAGCTTTGGAGAATCGAAAAACGAAGGTGCAAAGTTGGTTTTTGGATTTGAGTTTGGTGAAAAATTATTGGGCAGGGGCTAAACGGGCTTATCATCATACTGCACCCGTTTCTTCGGTTTTTGCATTGCATGAAGCTTTGTCTATTGTCCTAGAAGAGGGATTAGAAAATCGTTGGGAACGACATCAAACAGTGCATAAATATTTGAAAAAGCAATTGGAAGCTTTGGGCTTTTCTTATTTGGTACAAAAGAAATATCGACTACCTAACTTAAATGCAGTTTATTTACCGAAAGGAGTAGATGAAGCGAAGATTAGAAAGCAGTTATTATTAGATTATAATATTGAAGTCGGTGGTGGTTTAGGGGCTTTTGCAGGAAAGATTTGGCGAATTGGGATTATGGGCGAAAGTTGTACAAAGAATCATGTGAATAGTTTGGTGGGGGCTTTAAAGGAATTATTGTAAATAGTGACTGGTGATTAGTAATTGGTAACTGGACTAAACGCTGCCCGACCAATCACTAATCACCAGTCACCAATCACTAAAATAATGAAATTAGAACATATCGGCATAGCCGTTAAAAATCTAGAAACGAGCAATGCGCTGTTTGCCAGTCTCTTTGGCAAAAAACACTACAAAATAGAAGAAGTCGAATCCGAATTCGTCAAAACTTCTTTTTTCAAAACAGGGTCTTCTAAAATAGAGTTATTAGAAGCTTCTGACCCAAATAGTGCCATTGCCAAATTTATTGAAAAGAAAGGCGAGGGCATTCACCATATTGCTTTTGAGGTCAAAGACATTCGAGCAGAAATGAAACGCTTGGAAGCCGAAGGTTTTAGAATTTTAAATAAAGAACCGAAGCGAGGAGCGGATAATAAATTGGTTTGTTTTATACACCCTAAAACGGCGAATGGGGTTTTGGTAGAATTATGTCAAACGATTACAGGATAACAGGATTATTCAGGATTAACAGGATGGTGTTACATTACCCATCTTATTCAAAATTCAAAATTTTTCATTCAAAATTAATCCATGTCAGTAAACAAAGAAATTTTAGATAAAAAAATAACGGAAGCACACCTTGGTGGCGGTCAAGTTAGAATTGACAAGCAACATAAAAAAGGAAAATTAACCGCTAGAGAACGTATTCATTTTCTATTAGACGAAGGTTCTTTTGAAGAAATCGGGATTTTGGTGACGCATCGAACGACGGATTTTGGGATGGAAAAAGAGCTGTATTATGGAGATGGCGTGGTGACGGGTTATGGTACGGTTGATGGTCGATTAATTTATGTGTTTGCGCAAGATTTTACGGTTTTTGGCGGCGCTTTATCGGAGACGCATGCAGAGAAAATTTGTAAAATCATGGATTTGGCAGTTAAAGTTGGCGCACCTGTAATTGGTTTGAATGATAGTGGTGGGGCGAGAATTCAGGAAGGGGTGCGGTCTTTGGGTGGTTATGCGGACATTTTTTACCGCAATGTAACTTCTTCTGGAGTTGTACCACAGATTTCTGCTATAATGGGCCCTTGTGCGGGTGGAGCGGTTTATTCTCCAGCGATGACGGATTTTACCATTATGGTCGAAAATTCCAGTTATATGTTTGTGACTGGACCGAATGTGGTAAAAACAGTAACCAACGAAGAAGTAACCTCTGAAGAATTAGGCGGCGCTAGTGCCCACTCTACCAAATCAGGAGTCACTCATTTAACGGCTGCTAATGACATTGATTGTTTGAATCAAATCAAGCAATTGATTAGTTATATGCCGCAAAATTGCGAAGATAAGCCTGCTAAATTGGCTTACGAAATTGGGAATGAAGTTCGAGAAGAATTAGAAAGCATCGTGCCCGAAAATGCCAATCAGCCTTATGATATTCGAGATGTCATAAATGGGATAATTGACAAAGAGACCTTCTTTGAAATTCATAAAGATTACGCAGAAAATATCGTTGTTGGTTTTGCTCGAATAGCAGGACGAAGTATTGGCATTGTCGCCAATCAACCGATGTATTTAGCAGGTTGTTTGGATGTGAATAGTTCTAAAAAAGCAGCTCGTTTTACTCGTTTTTGTGATTGCTTTAATATTCCGCTATTAGTCTTAGTGGATGTCCCTGGATTTTTGCCAGGCACCGACCAAGAATGGAATGGGATTATTACCAATGGAGCTAAATTATTATATGCTTTTAGTGAGGCGACCGTGCCTAGAGTTTCAGTGATTACTCGAAAAGCTTACGGTGGCGCTTATGATGTGATGAATTCCAAACATATTGGCGCAGATATGAATTTCTCTTGGCCTTCGGCAGAAATTGCGGTAATGGGCGCTAAAGGAGCAAGTGAGATTATTTTTAGAAAGGAAATTAAAGCAGCGGACGACCCTGCGGCAAAACTGGCAGAAAAAGAAGCAGAATATGCCGCTAAATTTGCCAACCCTTATCGGGCAGCTCGACGAGGTTTTATTGATGAAGTGATTTATCCTAAAAATACTCGGCGGAAGTTGATTAAGGCGTTTGCGATGTTAGAAAATAAGGCGGTGAGTTTGCCTAAGAAGAAGCATGGGAATATTCCATTGTGATAAATCACCTATCAAATAAACAAGAGCAAAGGAATACGCTCTTATACTAAAAGAATAAAGGAAGCTTTTCTATTCATGAAAGACTTCCTTTATTCTTCATTGCTAAGTTGTTAATTAAAGCAACTTATAAAATAGGTAAATTTCAATCTAATATTAAGGATAAACCTTAGTACATTCACATTGAACCACACCATTTTCTACCACTTTAGTATGAACAGCTTTTTCATTTGCATCTCTTAGATAAGCACCAGTACTAACAGAGTGCGTCCCTCCATCTGCCCAAGATGCAGGCATCAAAGTTATTATCACTTGCCTAACAGTACCATCTAACGCTAGTGAATTACTAGTTACAGCTAAAAAATAACCTTTAGGAATTTCTGTCACAGTAATGATATCGAACCATACTCTCTTATCTCCTTGACTTTGATCTAATTGTTGACTACATTTCATAATAATATGGGGTTTTGTAAAAAATGCCTTTATTTATAATTTTTTAAAGTCATCTTTCTGTTAAAAAAAGAAAGATAAAAAATAAAATTTAGTTAAATCATAACATTTTTTGGCACTTGTCCGCTAGTTCAATCTATTATAGAAGTGCAATTATTTGATTACCAACAATATAAATTAAAGAAATGTAACGCCCAATTAGCCATTTATCAATCATTACCTATAACTTATTTTTTCTAATTCAAAATAGGTTTTTACTAAAGAGACACAAACGTCAACTATTATTAAGCAACAAGTAGAATATTTTGAAATATTTAATCAAGATTGGAATGAAAGTTTGTAGTCATATGCTAAAATAATCAAAATCAAGCAACCGAATAGCCCTAATACTTCGTAAGGGTAATAAAATAGCCTTCTCTAGATAATAATCTTTCCTATTCCTTTAATTAACCAGCTATGAAATACTTTAAATTTTTAGCATTTATCCTAATATTAACCTCATGTGTTCAAATACATGCGCAATCTATTTACGAACTAAATTGGAAAAAAGATGGTGGCTTAGTAGCTTTAGCAGGCGTTTCGACAGGATTAGGTCTATACCTTCGAACTAATTTAGCTGATTTAACAGTGGCAGATTTAGGGATTCTAAATACAAATCAAGTCAATAGTTTTGACAGATTTGCAACTAAGTATTACTCCCCCAAAGCCGATAAAGCAAGTGATATCTTCTGGGCGGGAACACATGTCTTCCCATTTTTATTTTTAGTTCATGAAAAAAGTCGTAAAGACATTGGTAAAATAGCAGCACTTTATGGAGAAACGTTTTTTATCACGACTGGTCTTACTTTACTAGTCAAAACAACCGTTAAACGAAATCGCCCTTTTGTATATAATCCAGCTGCTCCTTTAGCAAAGAAAACAACGAGGAACGCTAGAACTGCTTTTTTCTCTGGTCATACTTCTATTAGTGCCGCTAATACTTTCTTTGCAGCTAAAGTATTTGCTGACTATTATCCAGATAGTAAATGGAAATCAGCCGTATGGACTACTGCAGCTATTATTCCTGCGATTACAGGTTATCTAAGAATTCGGGCAGGCAAACATTTTCCTACGGATACCATTACAGGATACGCCTTAGGTGCAGCTGTAGGTATTTTAATCCCTCATTTACATAAAAAGAAAATGGAAAAGGTAAGTTTTTATGGTGGGCATAATGGGGTGTTGGTGCAAGTTAGGTTTTGAAGGCAGTCAGCAGTAGACAGTCAGCAGTAGTGAAATTTTCGGATATAATTGTTAAAACAAAAAACGCTTCGTTCTACAAAATGAGAACAAAGCGTTTTTTATATTTGAGTTCAACTGTAATACTATTTACTGCAAACTGTAATACTGATTGATTATCCTTCTTGGAATCGAACAGTTACTGTTTCGCCAACCCAACATCCTGTCTTCGCCTTCTTTCCTCCTTGCATACTTCTCATAAATACATCACTTTTTAGAGGAAGTGAACCATTATAAATACCAATCTTTTTATTAGCTTCTGCTTTTATTTCTGGGTCTGAATCAATAGATCTAGCCTTTCTATACTTATCAATAGCAGCAATAACTACGATACCTCTAGAATACCCATCTTTCCCACAAGTTCTACTTGCTTTTCCATATAAATCACCAATCAACATATAAGGTCTTCCCCAATTAGGGCGTAATTTAGCCGCATTCAAAGCATTCGTTCTAGCTTGACCGTTTTGACCTAATTTTCTTCCTTGAATAGAGGCGATACTAAAGTAGTAACCTGCTTTCTTGCTATCATCTGTTTCTGCTTCTAAAGCTTCTCTATACTTAGCAATTGCTCCTTTGAAATCTTTTGCTTTATACAGCTTACTCGCCATCATCGCAGGGTTATTTGCCTCAAATTCTGCTTGTCTTTTAGCGTTTTCTTCCGTAGCGTATTTAGCATACTTTCCTTCTAATTCATCTAAGAAAGGGTTTCCTGCAACACATCCTTGACGCTTTAAGATAGGAACAATCTTCTTTAATACAGCTGGATTATCAGAATCCGCTTCATATTCAGGACGTAACTTCTCTACGAAATAGTCACAGTCAAAAATATTATTTTCAATCTGAGCAAAGATAGCTTCTACAGAGCCTTTTGCTTGCTCGTAATAAGCTTTATATTTAGCATTATTAGCTATATTATGGTCTGCCACCTCTAATAACTTTGCATAAGCAGTTCTAGACTCTTCTTTCGTCATTTTCTCGTTAGTAAACTGGTGTACTACGATTCTTGCGTAAGGGTCTAATACAATGTATTCTGTGTTCATCCCACCTTTTTCAAGCGCAGCTTCCAAAGTCGCTCTAGTTTGAGCATAAGGCGTTCTTAGCTCATAGAACATATCGAATCCTTGACGACCAAGGTGGTAAGCAATTCTATCTTCTGCTTTAGTCTTTGGCAATTTAATGCTTCCAGCCTCTAAACAAGCAATCGCACCTTCATATAAACCAAGTACTCGCTGCGCAAGTTCTCCTTTTTTAGTTTCATCCGTTTCCTTCTTCATCAAATCTTTCAAAATCTTAATGCCATCCGTGTAGTGAACATCTCTTAAACCATCCGCAGCAGGTGCAGCAGCAAAAGCTTTTTCCCAATTAGGAAGCGCAGCTTCATAATTTTTAGATTTTGCATCTTGACGATATAATACGTGGAATGTTTCTGATTCTTCAGCATTTGCTGAATCTACAAACTTACCACATTGTGCATTCGCAGGAACTGCTAGATAAAGCACCCCAGCAAAAAACAAAACAGCTTTGAACATTTTTTCTATTCGCTTCATATTTTACAATTTTTAGTTTTTATTTTAAAAGTATATGTTATTTTTAGAAGTCAGCTATCAGGCCTTTTCGTAAGAACTAATTGTTGGCATCTTTTATCTTAGTTGAATTTTCGCTTAAAGAACCAAGAGTTATCATTTAAAGTAAATCCTACGGTAAATTCACCATAAGTTTCCTGTAGTGCTGTATTTACGCCTCTTTTTCCAAATTCTAAAGCGATATTAACAAAAGAGACCTGTTTTCTTGGCAGCGTAATTGGTAACCCAAACCCAAACGTAACACCAGTTTCTTTTAATTGTTGTCCATCTATACTTCTAGGGTCTGTCCCAGTAAATGCACCTACTCTGTATCTAACTCTTTGCCAAAATTTATTATAAGAAGAATAATTTGGAATATATTCTGCCCCAAATGATGCTCGATAAGCATCTTCAAAAGTTTCTGGTTTAGCATCATTCCGATAATTACTCCAAAACGTCTTATCATAATTTACTCCAATCTTAAATTTCGCCCCACTTGATAAAACTACACCTGCTCCAATTTGTCCGGGTAAAGTAGCATTGCCATCAATTTCATTGCTACTAACAATCGTATCGGTCGATAAGGCAGTCACATAAGACGGGTTAAATCGAGAATAAAATTGAGAGGTGTTAGTATTAAGACTACTATTTGAGCTTGCTGTCACACCTAAAGTCAAAACTTTGACTTTTTTAGCATCTCCTTGATTAAAAATAAAGTTATGTTGTGCGCCAAATTTCCAGGTAAAACCATTAATACTAAAGTCATCCACAAATCTGTCTTGGTATCCAGCAGTAAGATCTTCAAAGATTACGCCTCTAGTATTTTCGATTTTACCAAATAAGTACCCCATACTAAATCCAACAGCAGTTTGCTTATATCTAAAACCATTAGACCAGACAAATTGATTGGTACCACCTTCTCCTCTAAATTGGCTAATAACATTCCCGATATTGGGTATCTCGCCTTCTGTTTGAACAGTATACCCAACTAGAGAATAAGGCACTAAAGCAAAAGACATGCCCCAAGCAAAATTTCTAACTTCTCTATCCAGCAAGTCATTGACTGGATTGTTCAAAGTAAAACCTAATGCTAAATGGGATAAATTACCACTCCAGTTATCATTAGTCTCCGTACCACTTTCCCAAGTGGAACTTCTACCATATAATCCAAAATCAAAAGCTGCCATTTGCATAAAGCCCAAGGAGGCTGGATTTTGCAAATTCAGATGATAGGAATTATTATAGGCATTGGTAAAACCAGGCGTTGCCCTAAGGTTCGCAAAATTCTGGTTTAGAACATCACCTAAGCCAAATCTGGAATAGGGCGAATTATTCTTAGGTTGAGCCATGGCTAGTGTCACTACGAAACAAGCAGACAGCGTCAAGAAAATACGTTTACAAAAGCTCCACATTATAATCAAGAATTTTGTTTAGTCCGATTAGGACTAAGTTTGAGTTGGCAAATATCTTAGTTTTCAGCCGTTTAGCAAAATATTCAGCATCTCCTCCTGTTAAGGTTGTGTTAATCCCTTGAAATTTGTCTCGAAAAAACTGAATCCAGGCCTCCATTTCTAAAACATTGCCTAATCCTCCTCCAACTTGCAGGGCTTCGATTGTATTTTTACCTATCCCATTTTTAACAGTTGACGGTTTATTAACTAAGGGTAACTTTGCCGTAAAATGTTGCATGGCTTTAAATCTCATGTTCAAACCAGGGGTAATATTACCTCCTAAATAATTACCTCCCGCATCTATTAGGTCATAAGTTGTACAAGTTCCAGCATCAATCACCAAGCAATTTTGCTTAGGAAAAAGTGCATTCGCTCCTACTACTGCTGCCAGTCGGTCTTTTCCTAACGTTTTAGGCGTACCGTATAGATTTTGGATAGGCAATGGAGTTCTTGCATCAAGGTTTAAAAAATACCAATGTTGCTTTAAATAAGTCTCCATCTGTTTATTCCCTGTCTTTACAGTAGAACAGATGATATTTTCAACGTTTTGGTTGTTTACGATTTTTTTTAAATCTGTTAATCGCCATTTATCCACCACTATTTTCTCTATTAATTCGTTTTCTTGAAAAAAACCGAATTTAGTTCGTGTATTCCCTATGTCGATTGTTAGATTCATTTCAGTTGTCAGTTGTCGGTTATCAGTTACCTATTGCCAGTTAAATTTAAAGAACAGGTAACTGGCAACAGGCAACTGGTAACTTGTATATTCAAAAGACGTTCAATTATACCTTAAAGTGTCTTAAAAGAAATTTAAGGTTCTGTTAATTAAAACAGTTGTTAATGTCTTGTTTTTATAAAAACAGATGCAAAAGTAAGGTAGTTTAATCAAAATTCCGTCAATTCTTCGGTGAAAATTGACGATTTTCTTACGTTTTTAATAAAAAATCGTTTTGTTAAAAATAAACAATCATTCATCAGTCCATTAACAGTTTAAGCTAATCTAAGCCCAAATGAAAAAGCTTTTTTGTCAAAAATGAAAATAAAGTTTAACGCTCTTTTACAAATATTGCTGTTCAGTTTACTCCGATTCATTGGAGATACGACAAAATTTGTTATACTATCTTAGATTTCGCTGATTTATGAACTAGAAAATAAAAATAGAAAAAACTGTTTTCTTTGCAAAAAAATGCGAAAAATGACAGTA
>CALFWI010000243.1 GCA_937928615.1 uncultured Saprospiraceae bacterium
CTATTAATTTTTAACCGAATGCTCTATTTTGTCTCAAATGACTAATTATCTGATATTAATAAATTTTTATTTTAATAAATTGTTTTTTTATTCATTTTGTGACAAGGAAAAATTAAGTTTTTTTTTAATATTTTATTTAAAATATATGGAGAGTTTCAATTTTATTCCTAAATTCGCATCATAAAGAAACTAAACCTATCAAATTACATTTTTCCTTCAGAACATTTCTATATCTACTAAAGATATACTCTAATCTCAGATACATTGTGGGCAATTAATCAACATAGTTTATTAAGACTGTGCTGTTTATTATATTATGGCTTTCATATTATTTTATGATACCAATAGCGAAAGGCCATCCTTGTAGGAAGACTGGTATTGTTTCTATACCACCCTACAAATAACCGATTTAAGGACATCTCGATACCTCAACGGACTATTAAAAAACCTTGTGTTACTGCACTATGAAATACAAGTTTGTCCGTCGGGGTATTTTTTATTCCCTCCCATTCATCAATTCTCTCTTTTCATCGTTACTTTATTTACAGAAGTTCTTACCTTTAGCCAATGGCAACACATCATAAATTTTCAGCAACTCGAACTGCACATGTTTATACGATAGGAAATCCAGGAAAGCATATCAAAAAAGTATGGATAGTAACCCATGGCTATGGTCAATTAGCAAGTAGATTTATTCATCGCTTTGAGCAGTTAGATGATGGGGAAACCTTAATTATTGCACCCGAAGGATTATCTAGGTTTTATTGGGGTGGATTTACAGGTGAAGTCGTATCCTCTTGGATGACAAAAGGGAATCGGCTAGATGAAATCGCTGATTTCTCTAATTACATGCAGCAAGTTTACGATTCTTTTATCCCTCAATTAAATGAAAATATAACGATTAATTTATTAGGTTTTTCGCAAGGATGTGCCACACAAGTCCGTTGGATTTTAAGAGAATTTCCATATTTTCATAACTTAATTATGTGGTCGGGCTCCATCCCAGAAGATATTCCCTACCATGAAAAGAAAGAGTATTGGAACAATAAACAATTATATTTTGCCTATGGGACACAAGACCCCTTCTTAACAGAAAAAAGAGTCAAATGGTCTCACGATACTATCAAAGAAAAAGAGTTGACTTGTCAAACATATACCTTCGATGGTAAACACGAAGTCGATAAAGCCGCTTTAAAAGATTTCGTCGCTAAATTTTTAGGCTAAAAAGTAGCAATAGCAAAACATCAATATCATATTTAGGCATTCTATATAAAATAATCTAAAAACTTATGCAGCATATATTAATTACAGGTGGTAACGCAGGAATTGGCAAAGCAACCGCAATTGCCTTAGCCAAGAAAGGAGCAAAAATTATTATTGCTTGTAGAAATGAAACAAAAGCAAAAATAGCTGTTGCCGCAATAAAAACAGCTACAAAAAACGAAGAAATTTATAGTTTAACCTGTGATTTAGCTAGCTTTGACTCAGTTAGAAATTGTGCTAAAAATTACCGAAAGCAATTTGGGCAGTTAGATATTTTGATTAATAATGCTGGTCTAGTTACAGATAAATTACAATTCACCAAAGAAGGATTTGAGTTACAAATTGGGGTGAATCATTTAGGTCATTTTTTATTAACGACGGCCTTAATTGATTTATTAGAAAAATCAAATGAACCTAGAATTATTAATGTCAGCTCAAAAGCACATTATCGAGGAAAGATAAATTTTAATACGTTCAAAGGAGAAGTTGGTGCAGAAAAGTACAATGGTATGGCAGCCTATGGGCAGTCAAAATTGGCGAATATACTTTTTACTAAAGCCTTAGTCAATCGTTACCCTAAAATTTGCAGTCATGCTTTACATCCAGGTGTCGTAGGAACGGAAATAGCGGGTAAGAATGATAATAAAATCTTATGGCGAGTACTTTGGAAAGTGCTTTCTCCTGTCATGCTAAGCCCAACCAAAGGCGCAAAAACTTCTGTTTATTTAGCTTCTTCACCAGAAGCGTTAACTACAAACGGTAAATACTTTGACAAACAAAAAGAGCTTGCACCTGCTGCGTTAGCCAATGATTTAGCTTTAGCTAAAAAGCTTTGGAAAGTAAGCGAAGCATTAGTAAAAGAATAATTATATCCATAATCAATTATAAGCGGAGAATAAGTCTATTGATTAGAAAGAAAAACATCCTTTGGAAAGCTAGTTCCTTGAAGGAGTATTTTTGACTCAATAGATTAGTTGCTTCAATGAATCTAGTTGTAAAAAATCCGTTGACATTAGACTTTATCCTTAATTTTCATCTGTTCCAATAAAGCATCCATATCTACATTTTTTTCAATCAATTCAATCGCTCTAGCCACTTTCCATGGGGTACTTCGGTTAATTTTCACTTCAATTCTACTAATTTTCAATACAGATCCATAGGTATCTAAGGAAGTACGCACTACTGGAATCTTATGCTCTTTGATATATTCTAAACAACTCCCTCCAATAGACCCATGCCCCGTGGCAACAATTCCTGATAAAGGAGATTTATCTAAGCCTACTAAGTTGGAAATAGAATGAATTTTTTCAATCGCATCATCCACTCTTTGTGCGCTGACGACCAACAATAAATCTTTAGAACTTTTTAATTCATCTAAGTCAATTAAAGAACCTGCTAAAATATCTTCTACTTTATTGTCTAATTGGTCTTCATTGAAACTAACAATGCCATTAATAGCTTTGGCAACAGTTTTCATCAATGGAAAAGCTAAACTCTTATCATAAGGGATAATCCCTAAAAGCGGTAAGTTGATTGTTTTTAAATATTGGCCAACATAGGTTCTGACTTTATCTATTTTGGCTGGTTTGACCTTATTAATAATCACCCCGATGATAGGCGCATTCAATAATTGAAATTTGGCTAGACATAAAGAAAGCATATCAATCGTACTACCAATTCCTCCCTCTACAACCATAATTACGCCTGCGTTTATCATTTGCGCTACATCAGCATTAGATAAATCAACAATACTCCCTACTCCAGGATGTCCTGTACCTTCATAAATAACGAGTTCATTTTCTTGATATAATTGTTCTGCAGCATATTTGATTCGTTCAGGGTAGGCATAATTCTCTGGATGATCAATAAAAGCAGAGGTGGCTCCCTTACCTAAAATGACTGGACTATGAATATCTGCATCTAGCTTAAACTTCATTAAATCGGCAAAAAGAATCGCATCTTTGTCCACCTCCATATTATTCAAATATAAAGATTTCTGCCCAACAGGCTTACAATAGCCCACTTTCACTCCTTTTTTCATAAATGCAGCGACTAAACCCAAGGTAGAAGTAGTTTTACCAACATGCTGACTTGTTGCAGCTACATAAATACTTTTATACATGCTCTTCTTAATTTTTGCTTGAAATCAAAATAGGTGGAAAGGTAAACATTTTCTAGAAATTATAAAGCAAAAAATATATTATAAAAAATCATCATGTTTTATTGGATTATTAACAGTTTATAATATCTTTGTTCCAGAGATAATCATTTTACAACAATCCATCCGACATTATCATTTTTCTAATCCATTCCAAGAATCATTAAGGCTTACCTCGGAAGATATTCTTCCACTATAAATGCTATATACCCATTTAAAATAAACCTATTTTTTGTATAAAAAATAGACTATATATTAAGTGTCGTTGCACACTTTCAAAAGGAATTTCTTAGAAAATAAGAATAATTTTTGATTAAAAAGCAGCTTAAAAATCTATAAATAGCGTGAATTTTCCTGAACATTTCCAAAAGTCCCAGTTGAAGCAATAAGAATATCGGCTTTTGCCAAGGAATTAAAAGCATTGCACTCAACTGTATTTTACTGAGTATAGGGAGACTCTACTACTATGAAACACTTAAAAGAAGCAAAACTAGTTTAGAATTTGTTGAGCGTTTGTTTTTGAAGATAAATCCTCAATAAATTCTTAATATCGACACTCTATTAATATAATATGAAACACTATTGGTGAGATCAGCTTTTAGTTGATTTTACTTAAGAAAAAATCTCGATTATTGGAAGGCGCTGTTGACGTAAATAAACACAAAACAGTTTTGGAAAGAAGGATAACCTTCTTTCCAAACTTCTTTAATTAAATTTTATTAAGCTTTTGCTTGTTTAGCTTGCTTTGCTTTAGTTTTAACATTCATCACCTTTGTTTGGTGATTGATAGACTCTTGGTGAATCGCTGTTAGCACTTGCGTTACAAATCCATCACTCAATCCTTTTTCTCTTCCCTTTGCCATAGATTGCTCTAGAATTTCATTCCATCGACTAGATTGTAAAATAGAGATATTGTTCTTCTTTTTATACTTACCAATACTTTCAGCCAAGTTCATACGCTGACTATAAAGGTTTAATAAATTATTGTCAATCTCATCAATCTGATGTCTTAAA
This sequence comes from uncultured Saprospiraceae bacterium, assembly GCA_937928615.1. Taxonomy (GTDB): domain Bacteria; phylum Bacteroidota; class Bacteroidia; order Chitinophagales; family Saprospiraceae; genus JAFMDF01. The sequence goes on from CALFWI010000243.1 coordinate 4,436, forward strand.
TCATCAATATGCTCTAAATACTCTACATCATTAGTAGATGCTTTACGCAATTTTAATCCTTTTACTAATTCTCCGAAAACAGCAGGAGTAATTTGTTGAGCAGCATCACTCCATGCCTCATCTGGAGTAGGATGTACTTCTGTCATTAAGCCATCCATTTGTAAATCCATTGCTCTTTGGGCGACAAAACCTAAAGTGTCTCTACGTCCACAGATGTGACTATTATCACAAACCATTTGGATACCAGGTACCAACCGCTTTAATTCAATAGCCAATTGCCACATCGGTTCATTTCTATAATTAGAGTTGCCAAAAGAAGAAAATCCTCTATGAATAACGCCAATTTTAGTAACTCCTGCCTTAGCAATTCTTTCAATCGCTCCCATCCATAATTTCACATCAGGATTGATTGGGTTTTTGATTAAAACAGGAATATCCACACCTTTGATTGCATCTGCTACTTCCTGTACAGAAAATGGATTTACAGTCGTTCTTGCACCTAACCATAGTACATCAATACCATGTTTTAATGCCTCAAAAACGTGTTCTCTATTCGCAACTTCCGTTGTTACTTTTAAACCAGTTTCCGCTTTTACTTTTTGTAACCATTTTAAACCAATCACGCCTACTCCTTCAAAAGAACCGGGACGAGTACGAGGCTTCCAAATACCAGAGCGAAACAAGTCAATATTTTGTTTGGCCAATGCACGAGCAGTTGTTAATACTTGCTCTTCTGATTCTGCACTACACGGTCCTGCAATGATTACAGGTTGTCCAGCGGGCTTGTCAAATACGGGGTTAATTTTCATATCCATAACTAAAGATTTAATAAGTAGGAATTTTTAAAAGAACGATGAATGATGAACGATGAATTTACCGCTTCATTTCGCAGTATTTCTACTTGATGATTTTTTTAATGTTATTTGCTTCTTCTATTAATTGATAAAATTGTTTAAAATCTTTCTTGATTAAAAGGCTACGAAACTTAGATAAAGTCTCAATGTATTCATCTAAAATAACTAGTACATTATCTCGATTTTGTCGAAAAATAGGTACCCACATATCAGGAGAACTTTTAGCTAATCGAACGGTAGACCCAAATCCACTACTTGCCAATTCAAAAATTCTACCTTCATTTTTTTCTTTTTCCAATACAGTCAATGCCAAAGCAAAAGAACTAATATGAGAAATATGAGAAACATAAGCCGTATGCTCATCATGCTCTTTTGCTTTGAGATAGGCAATATCCATATTCATAGACTCGAATAATTGCTCCGTTATCTTTACCGCATCGGCATCACTATCCGCTGTATCTACTAAAACCGTATATTTTCCGTCAAATAAATTAGGTATGGCTGCTTCTGGACCAGAGTATTCTGTTCCAGCCATAGGATGTGCTGCTACTAATCGATTTCGATTTGGATGATTTTTTAAGCTTTCCAATAAGCGTTCCTTAGTTGACCCAACATCTAAAACAACTTGCTTTTCCGTCACCAAATCCAATACTTCTGGTATGACTTTTAACATCACATCAACTGGTGTGGCTACAATAATTATATCCGATTGCAGCACTGCTTCTTTAAGTGGCATTGCTTCATCAATAATATATCTTCGAATGGCTTTTTTCTCATGCTCTCGAATAGCATCTACACCAATAATCTTACTAGCGAACCCATTTTCTTGTAAGCTAATTGCCATTGAGCCACCAATTAATCCTATGCCTATTACTGTTATTATCACCAGTTAACTATTGCCAGTTGCCAGTTGCCAGTTACCAGTTAAGCGGATAACTGGTAACTGGTAACTGGTAACTGAATTATTTCAAATATTATTTTTTATTCTATTAATCGACTCCTCAAAAACTTCCACCGTACTGCACAAAGAAGCTCTAATGTATTGGTCACCTTGCGAACCAAAAATACTTCCAGGCGTGATAAAGACATTTGAACCGTACAAGATTTCATCCGATAATACAAAAGCATTTTTGTATTTAGCAGGAATTTTGGCCCAGACAAATAGTCCTTTTTGACTGCGGTCGTATCGGCAATTCAACAAATCCATTAATTCAAAGGCCTTTTGTTGTCTTTCTTTATAAGCTTTATTCAATCCTTGATACCACGATTTATCTAAACTCAAAGCTTTAACTGCGGCTAATTGAACTGGTCGAAACATCCCAGAATCCATATTGGATTTAAAGCGCAAAATATTTTGTACATAATGACTTGCTCCTGCTAACATCCCAATTCTCCATCCAGCCATATTATGTGCCTTACTCAAAGAATTTAGCTCTAAAGCTACTTCTTTTGCCCCTTCGACAGATAAGATACTAAATGGATGATCGTTTAAAATAAAACTATAAGGGTTGTCATTACAAATCAATATTTTTTGCGCTTTGGCAAAAGCAATCAGTTCTTTATAAAAAGCTTCATTAGCCTGTGTCCCTGTGGGCATATGTGGATAATTGACCCACATAATTTTCACCTTACTTAGGTCTTCTTTAGCTAAGGCTTTTAAATCTGGTAACCAACCAGATTCCTCCGCTAATTTATATTCTCGAATACTAGCTCCTGTCAAATTCGCTACTGCTCGATAAGCTGGATAACCTGGATTTGGAATCAACACTTCATCTCCTGCTTCCAAAAAAGTCATAGAAATATGCATAATACCTTCCTTGGACCCTATTAAAGGCAATACCTCCGTTCCAGCATCTAATTGCACATTAAAATGAGTGGCATACCACTCTGCAAAAGCAGTTCTCAATTCAGGAATACCTACATAACTTTGGTAACCATGTACACCTGCTTGCTGACTTTCTCTAGCTAATGTCTCCAAGACCTCTTTGGGTGGTAACATATCTGGACTACCAATCCCTAAATTAATGATTTTTTTCCCTGCCGCATTCATGCGAGCAATCTCTTTTAGCTTCGTAGAAAAGTAATATTCTTTGACTTCTCCTAATCGAGAGGCTGTTGTAATAATTGGTTGATTCATCTTAATAGTTGCTGGTTGCTGGTTGCTGGTTGCTAGTTTCGTATTTTTTAACCAGCAACAAGTAACTAGCAACTTTTATAATCCTAGTTTCTTTTTCAAAGCAATCATGTATCCCAAATGCATACCCTCATGGACATTATTAAAGGAAACCGCATCTGCTATAGAAGTTAAAGTAAATCCATAACTAGTAGCGTACTCCTTATAAGTTTTAAAAACACCTGCTCCTAAATCTGCCGCTAACCAATCAATCGAAGTCGTTAACCATGCTTTGATTTGGTCAACTTCTGTTTGTGTAACTGTACTTTCTGGCTTTGCCCCTTTTCTATAAGCAGCAATAATTTCCTTAGGTAATTTCACTTCTACACCAGACATGGCATAGCATAATAACTGTTGAGTTACGGCTACATGCCCTGCATTCCAAATTAGGTTATTATTAAAGCCATCTGGAATTTCATTTAATTGTTCTAAAGAAACACCTTCCATTTGTTTAAGGATATTAGCTCTAGTTGCTTTTAAAATAGCTATATCTTGTTGCATTTTTTATAGTTAATTTTGTAAGTAGCTTAGCCTTCCAGCATGAGCAGTATAATTGCTATATACTCAGACTAGAAGGCTAAACTAGAGATTACCAACGATTAGCTGGCACCCAAATATTTCGCTTAATTCGTTTACCAGAAATAGATTCGACTATTTTAATAGCTCGTTTATTCTCATCTTTAATTCCTGATAAGACAATGCTTGTATTTAAATCATTATCATCATTCATCACAGAGGCAAAATTCATTTTCCAAACACCATCTACTTTGATAAATTTCAAATAAGTTTTCGTCAATTCCCCTTTTCGGTACATTCTAGAAACCGCTTTACTTAAACCACTTTCCATTACTGTTTTTGCAATGGTATATTGCCCAATAGAATCCATTGGGTTTAAATGATTTTCAGCAGCAAAAGCGAAAACCTGTTCGCCCGTTAAATCTTTAAGTTCTTTTTTAGAATAAGATTGGCGCAATGCCAATGCCATTAATTTGCTATTAAAATTAACTTCGCCTAACTGTTTACGCTCCTTCTCTAAAGCTAATTTGATGACCTGATTATAGTATTCAACAGATTTCTGGTCAATTAATCCTGCGGCTTTGCCATATTGCTTTTGCTCAATGGCTGTTTTATATTCCTCAAATAAATCTTCCACGCCATCTAGTGGGCTATCTCCACAAGCAAAAAAAGAGATAAATAGACCAAATACTAGGAATTTCAAAAATGGTGACTTCATTAAAATTGTTTGATGATTCTAGGTGAAAATTTCTTTAAATGCTCACCAAGTTGAATCTTACGAATAGTTAAATATTATTGAATAGTAGTCATCGGCTCACAAAGCACTTCAAAATTCACAGAATTTGCGATAAAACAATATTCGTGTGCCTGATGATGTAATTGATTGACCAAGGCTACTTTTTCTTTCTCTTTAATGACGACAGAAGGAAACAAAGTAACGCTTTTGAATCGACCACTCCCTTTTTCATCTTCTATCATAATGCCTCTTGGGTTATCTTCATAAGCAACCACTGTAATTTTATTAACCGTACACAAATGCAAAAACCAAAGCATGTGGCAACTCGATAAAGTAGAAACAAATAAATCTTCCGGATTATACTTCGTTGGGTCGCCTCGAAAAGAAGGGTCAGAAGAACCCAAAATCAAGGGTTTTCCATTAGCCTGTATTTCATGGTCTCGGCTATATCCGCTATATTTTTTCGTTCCTGCTCCAAGATTTCCTGTCCACTTTAGATTAACCGTATAACCATGTTCCTTTACACTCATTTTTATCAATTTTATTGTTCAATTTTTTGAACGGCTATTATGGCATTTTTATTAATAGCACCATAAATATGTGGAAAATGTTGCCCATTTGCAGGTTCTATTTTTAATTCAGCATTTAATAAAGTCGAATCAATTTTCAATAAAAGCAGCGCTTTAGTTCCTACAAAATAAGTCGTCAAAACATAATTAATTTGCGCTTCCGTGCAACAATGAATGAATCCTTCTTCTACAAATGTTGGAGGTGTATAAGCTTGTTTTTCTGAAAATTGTTGCCAATAATCAGGCTGCACTACATGATATATAATATTGTCCATCTTATTTCTTTACTCGTTTTTCAGCACTAGCAATCAATCTATCAAAGTCTATAATCGCTCGAGTGTGTTCTCCTTTACCAATTAAGCCTCCTGTATCAAATGCTTCTATTTTGAATTTATATAACTTCCCTTCCATTCCTAAAAAGGTAGCTTTTGCCCTTACTTCGGTCTTATTAGGCGTCGCTGCAAGATGCATAATATTGACACCAACACCAACAGATAATTGGTCAGGGCTTAACAACTTTTTCATAATTCGAGCAGCAGCCAATTCCATAATAGCAATCATTCTAGAAGTGGCAAAAACTTCTGGAAAGCGGTCCCCAGAACCATCCCCCAAAGCACTTGCCATATCTGCATCGGAAGCAACCATCGTAAATTCTGCTATTTCTCCTATTTCTAATTGAAGGGACATATATTTATTTAAATTTTCTATTTAAAAAGCCGCAAAAGTACAAAACTAATAACGAAAGGTAATTTCGACAAAGTCAATCTATACATGTCTGCCTCTTTCATATAATCCTAATAATTTCAAATTATTACAAATTGGACGAATCGCATTCAATGCTTGATCCAATCGCATAGCACTTTTAGCCGTTAAGTCCACAAAAAACATATATTCCCAATGTCTTCCTTCAATCGGAACAGATTGTATTTTAGACAAATTAATATCATAGGCAGCTAAAACAGAAAGTACTTTATTTAAACTTCCAGCATCATGACTTGTTGTAAATGAAATGGATGCTTTATCCATTTTATTCGCATCGTTTCCAGAAAAATATTGATGTTGCAAAACTAAGAAACGCGTATAATTCTGTTTATTCGTTTCAATACTTGGGCCGATAATATCCAATCCATACATTTCTGCGGCTAAATTACTAGCAATAGCCCCTCTTCCTTTCAAATTTCCATCTTGAATTTCTTTAGCACTCAAAGCCGTATCCAAAGATTCAACTAACCGAATATGAGGATATTGAGCAAAATACTTTCTACATTGCCGAATCGCCATAAAATGAGAATGAACTTCCGTTATATCTTCAATTTTTTGACCAGGTAAAACCATTAAGTTTTGTACAACTCGCAAATAGATTTCTCCTGTAATATGTAGGCCTGAATTATTAATGAGTTTATGATTTGGCAACATGCCTCCCGCTAAGGTATTTTCTATTGCCATCAATCCTACGTCCGCCATTTCTGGGTCTTCTACTAATTTGACTAATTCTTGAAAAGTATCTGCTGGAATAATCTCAACAGGAGTGCCTTCAAAGTAATGCCTTGCTGCCATTTCATGAAAAGCACCAGGGTAGCCTTGTATCGCAATTCGTTTTGCTTTTGTTGTTCCGTTTTTTGATGCTTTTGACAAATCTAAAGTATTTGTAGTTGACATTGTATTTGAGTTGCCAGTTACCTGGGTTTACTAAAAAAGAGTTCATCGTTTCAAACGAGAACTCTTTTCGGTTAATATTTTTGCATACCAAACCATTTAGAGTTCCCTTTGTGGGACGCTAAAAAAATAAAAAAAATAAAATCTGGTTTGGCTGTTATTTTCTAACATGTTGAATATTGATAAAATAAATAGGAATACTTATTTATTCAAAATTACTATTGGTTAAAGCGACAAATCATAAATTGATGACTACAAATAAAAAAAGCCCCTTTCGGAGCTAATTATTTGTTGATATACACTATCTAATAAATACATTAGCTCTTATTGGATTAACCAAAAAAGTAAAAGCTAAAGTAAAAAAAGAAAGTATAAATCATCATTATATTAAATTTGAAGTACAAACATATCAATTAATTTTGCGCTTTGCAAATTTCTTGCCTTTTTTGTCTATAAAATTAAAGTAGCGTTAACATAACCAATGCTAACGCTACTTTCTTATTTTGATAAAATCAAAACAATTTTATTTAGGATTATGTACATCCATTTGTGGGTATGGGAAGCTAACGCCTTCTTTATCAAAACGCTTCTTCACATTTTCTTGCATATAAAAATAAGCATCCCAATAATTTTCGCTCTTAACGAAAGGTCTAGTATTTAAAATAACCGCACTATCTCCTAATTCTCCAACCACAACTCCTTGTGCAGGGCTATCTAAAATATAAGGACATTCCTTTCCAACTTGTAAGATTAAAGCTTTTGCTTTATCAATGTCATCATCATAACCAATACCAAAAGACATTTCTACCCCAATTTCTCCTTGGCCAGAAATATTCGTCATCACATTACTAGTAACGACACCATTAGGTACAATGATTCTTTTATTATCTAAAGTAGCTAATATAGTATTAAAAATTTGAATTTCTTTAACAGAACCTACATTTCCTCCTCCTATATCAACTAAGTCACCTACTTTATAAGGCTTGAAAGTCAATAATAAAACACCACTTGCAAAGTGTCCTAGACTTCCTTGCATTGCCATACCGACAGCAAAAGCCATCGCACCAAAAATCGCTACAAAAGAAGTCGTCTCAATACCAAACATTCCTGCTACAGCTAATAATACCATGATTTTTAAACCAGTACTTACTAGCGAACCTAAGAAAGGCGTAACTGTTTCATCTACGCCACTTTTGATCAACATCTTCTTTACGCCTCTTGTAACAGCACCAGCCACCCAGAATCCAATAATTAAAGTAAGAATAGCGCCAATAACTTTAGGTGCATATTCAGTAAGCATCTGCGATAATGTCGCCATGTCAAATAAACCGTCCATTTTAGTTAGTTTTTAGTTAATAAAGTTGAATAAAATAATTGATGAATTAAATTTTATAGGATTACGCTTTTCTGCTATTGGTTCTAAAGTAGATAATTATCTTTGTAGTAGTAATAGTTTCAAGCCTGTTTATTTTTAATTCCTTATCTTGACGGACTTAGTGTTCAAAAGACACACTTTATTTAGGAAAATTTTAACAAAAAATCAAAAATATGTTAAAACTATTGATTATCAAGTAATTACAGTTAAGTTCTAGTAATAATTTTTACTGCTCTATATTGACTATTCAATTCATAATTAGGAGTACTTTATTTTTAATAGCAGGAAATAATAGATGGTAATATAGTAATACTGCTATAATTCTTCTTAAGACTACCCGCTTAAAATTTCTGAAAATAGATATAGGTTAACCTAATATTCAGCTATTTAACAAATCATCCATCAACTTTTAAATAATTAAATTTGTTAATAGTCAAAAATTCAGTATCAAAATAATAAGCTAAGTGATTAAAAAAATTATTACTCAAAAAGACATTGCGCTACAAAAATTGATGCATTATTGTGCTTATCAGGAACGCTGTCATCAAGAAGTACGATCTAAGTTATTATCCTTAGAAATTTATGGAGATGACTTAGAAGAAGTTATTTCTGACTTAATTACTGAAAATTTTTTAAATGAGGAACGATTTGCCAAAGCGTATGCTGGCGGAAAATTCAGAATGAAAAAATGGGGAAAAATTAGAATTAAGCAAGAATTAAAAAAGCGAAAAATCTCCGATTATTGTATAAAAAAAGCCATGCAGGAAATTGATGAAGAAGGATATATGGAGGGGTTATATGCTTTAATTGAAAAAAAAAGGAAGACAGAAAAAGAAACGAATGAATTTAAACTAAAAGGTAGATTAGCTAAATATGCGATGAGTAAGGGTTTCGAATCTTACCTTGTCTGGCAAGCTTTAAACGACATTTTCCCTAGAAAATAATATTCGTAGGGCCCAAATTTTCTTTTTACATTACTGTCATGTTATCAAGCAAAGTCTATACTAATCGTTCAAATTCCAGGCAATTTTTGAGAGAAAGCAGGTCCGTTAACTTTTGCTATATTTTATCTACTTCGTCGTAAAATTTCCAAAATCGCCTTATTTCCTTTCATTGTCTACAACTTTGATTTATTACTCCAAAAAAGGCAGCACCGTCGAACGCTTCACTTCATTAATGACAAAAGAACTTTTAATCTGTCCAATCCTTGGTAGGGTAGCAATTTTACGAGAAAAGAAATCGTGATAGGTATCCAAACTAGGACAAATTACTTTTAACATAAAATCCGTATCTCCACCCATTAAGTAACATTCCATAATTTCTGGTACATTCTCTATCGCTTCATAGAATTCGCTAATTTCTTCAAACTTCTTCACATCTAAAGAACCCGATAAAAAAACGATAATCGAAGAAGTTATTTTTTTCCGATCCACAACGGCTACATATTTCTCAATAATGGCTTCTTTTTCCAATTTTTTAATACGTTCATAAATTGGTGTTTTTGTCATGTTCAAGCGGCTCGCTATTTCTTTAATATTAGTTGTCGAATCTTTTTGAAGCATTCGTAGTATACTTTTGTCTATATCATCTATTTTTTTCATAGGAAATTTTCCTTTGGGAAATATCTAAAATTAAAGTAATAATTATTTTTTACTGCAAAATAATTGATTTACAGGAATAATTACTTTGTTTTCAGAAATAATTGCTACAAACGAACCTCGTTAGTAATTTTGCAGTATAA
>CALFWI010000244.1 GCA_937928615.1 uncultured Saprospiraceae bacterium
TGTTATTGTGAAGCCATCTAAAATAGTGGTCTGGTCTACATTTTTAGTGTAGATGACATTATAGGAATTACCCGTTAAATTTCCACTTTGATTAATGTCTCCGCTTAAAATGGTGAGATTGCTGGCAACGTTTCGGTTGGCTAGGGTAGGTGTTCCTGAACTTGGAAATCCACCTAATACTTTTACTCCTTTTGGAAGGATAAAAGAAATAGCTCTATTGGTACTAGTTGTCGGATAATAAGTTCCCGCAGCTACCCAGATTTGGTCATCGGCTTCTGCCTCTTCCAAAGCATCGGCAAGACTAAGATAAGCATCTTCCCAAGATTCGCCATCGTTTTCTCCTGTGGCGTTGGTTTTTACAAATATTGTTTCCCCAAAAGTACTGCATGTCAGCATCAAGCAGACCAGTAGACTACAAAGGTGTTTGTAGCTGTAAGTCATAGCAATTGTTTTTTTGTGTTGTTTCAGTTATTGTTTATAATAGTTGGGGGAACTATATCTAAGCTTTGTAATTTTTATTATAGTTATTTTATCATCAAAAAAATAGCTAAATCAATGACAATAATAGCAAAGCTATTAAAGTAGAAATAAGTAGGAAATTGAAATCGGATTTTGATAGTTGTATGTCAACTATTAGGATAGGATTTTACGATGATAAAGGGGATAAACTAAAATTAATCGAGGGGGTAAGGATTTGGGCGTGTGTTTAGTGATACGCTAATATACGATTATTTTATTGAGATACTAAATTTATTGTTAAAAAATGTCGTTTTGAATAGGATATAGGTTTAATTAGTTAGGTTATAGCTACAATTTTACTATTTTTATTAAAAAACAAAAAGCCGTCCCTATGACTGTAAGATTATGTGTTGTTTCCGTATTGTTAATTTTTCCTATGCTATTAAATGGCCAAGAAATTCCATCGGAATTTGTAGAAAGGAATGAGGTAGCGCCCAATAAGACTATTTTAAAAAGTATCTTTTTTGGAGGAGGAAGTGCTTACATTGATGAAGAACAAGTCGAAGCATTACAAGAATTTATTTATGCCGTAGACAATATCAATAGATATGAAATATTGGTCCATAGTTTTACAGACAATATTGGTAGCCGACAATATAACCAATGGCTTTCTCAGCAAAGAAGTGAAGCGGTCATTTGGGAATTAGAGCAGTTAGCCATTCCAATTGATTTATTATTAAAGGCAGATTTTGGAGAAGATAACCCTATTTATAATAATCAAACTTACCAAGGTCAATTACATAATAGAAGGGTAGATATTATTCTTAGACCTTTATCTTTTTAATAGACTTTATTCGGTTTATGGGCAAGGGATACGCTGATTTTTATCGGAAGTCTGCCATACGAATTTTTTAGTATAAACACTAATGGGTAAAATATATACAAGATTTTTAAACCTAATTTACATTACTATGTTTAGCCTTCGTATTTCTCAGTTTATCTTTCAAATTTCTAGCACACGACTTAAGGAACTAATGTTTTTTGTTTGTTTATAGTTAAGGGATTGTCATTCGACTTTCCCTTTTTATTTTGTCCTCGGTCCTGTATTGTTTTATCTGTTAACTCAAACCATTTTATTCTCCATTAACATCAATTGGCCGATTAATGCTTTCTTCTAAGGAAATAAAAGTTTCTGTACGTTGAATACCTTGAATTTTTTGAATCTTATCATGTAGTACTGCCCTTAGATGCTTTGTATCTTTCACGATAATCTTAGCAAAGATGCTATAGAGGCCTGTGGTATAATGAGCACTCACAATTTCAGGAATTTCTGCTAATTGTTTAGAAACATCTTCATACAAAGAACTTTTATCTAAATAGATACCTAAAAAGGCACTAATATCAAAACCAAGCTTACTATAGTCGATAGTTAAACTAGCTCCTTTTACAATGCCCATTTCTTTTAATTTAGACATTCGTACATGTACTGTTCCTCCCGACACGTGTAACTTCTTCGCAATTTTCGTAAAAGATTCATTGGCATTCTTCATTAGTATAGAAAGAATGTCTTTATCCAATTGGTCAATATTCATAAATCAAAATGCTTAATTAGATTAAGAATAAGAAAAATTATTAGTTGAAATTTAGTTAGGGATGGGAAAAAAGAGGCTTAAAATTTTAATTGGCTTATTCAACAAAGATAATTTAATTTTAGGGGAATCACAATTTTTGAAGGGAGATATTAATGATTTTGCAAAGATTGAGTGTTTTTTTTTAATATTTTAACAAATTGTTAATTGAATTTTCACTTTTCATATTAAGTAATAAATGGGGGAGGAAATAGATGAGCGTAAGCAATAATTTTTTCTGTTAGATTTTTTATAATTTATTTCTTTTTTTGCTTTTTGTTATAAAAAATGCTTTACATTGCTGCATAATTTTTACTCACAATTATAAGGTTATGAAAATAGCAGTTTTTCCAGGTTCTTTCGACCCAATTACAATTGGACATGTTCAGATTGTAAAGCGAGCTTTGCCCTTATTTGACAAGGTTATTATAGCTGTTGGGGTCAATTCTCAAAAAAAATACCTTTATTCTTTAGATGAAAGATTGGAAGGAATTGATAGAGTTTTTATTAACGAACCGAAAGTAGAAGTAGATAAGCATGAAGGGCTAACTGCTCATTATTGTATTAAGAAGAACGCGAGATATTTACTAAGAGGCTTAAGAAATGCCTCCGATTTTGACTACGAAAAACAGTTATCTCAGATGAACAATATTATTGGCGATGGGGTAGAAACTGTTTTTTTTATTAGTCAACCAGCTTTTTCTCATATTAGCTCTACTTTAGTAAGAGAGGTGATTAAGGGTGGGGGAGATGCTACTGTTTTCTTGCCAAAAGGATTTGACGTGAAAAAGCCTTAAATAAAATAATAAACTCTTAGCAAAACAAAAGAATCCCATCGAAGCAAAAGCCTCGATGGGATTCTTATTTATAGTATATGCAATATGAATTGCATTTTTCTAACGTTAAAATTACTTGGCAGCTGCTGCTGCTTTTGAGAAACTCTTCTTCTTTTGCACTTTTGGTGTCAATTCGCCAGTAAAATCTGACATAATTGGTGTTGCAATAAAGATAGAAGAATAAGTACCCACCAATACCCCAATTAATAAGGCAAAGGCAAATCCTTTAATACTTCCTGCACCAAAGATGAATAACATCAAGACCATAAATAAGGTCGTCAAAGAAGTAATGACGGTTCTACTTACGGTACTATTGATGGCCATATTCACCACTTCATGCTTTGTCTTATTGGTATAAGCATTCATGTATTCTCTAATACGGTCAAATACAACCACGGTATCGTTAATAGAATAACCGATTACGGTCAAGATTGCCGCAATAAATGGTTGGTCAATTTCCATCGCAAATCCAAGGAAGCCATGGAAAATAGAGAAAATACTTAATACCACTAAAGTATCATGGAATAATGCTGCAACTGCACCTAAACTATATTGCCACTTGCTGAATCTGATAAAGATGTACAAGAAGATTAATAATAAGGCTAAGATACCAGCAAATAAAGAATCCTTGAAAATATCATCAGCGATGGTTGGTCCAATCTTAGTAGAAGCAATTACGTGAGTTCCGCTTGAACCCGGTAATTTGAATCTTTCTAAAGAAGCATCCACGCCACTAATAGAAGTAACACCTGCATGTAATTTAGTCATTACTTGGTCCGCAGCTGTCTCTGATGTTTCGTCTACTAAATAACTAGTGGTTACGTTGAACGTATTTTCACCAGATACAGATTTAACCACAGGTTCGCCTTCAAATGGACCAGCTAAAGCATCTCTAATTTGTTGAGCACTAACATTGACGCCTTGGTCAAATTCAACATTGTAAGAGTAACCACCCTGAAAATCAACACCTAAGTCAAAACCTCTAGTAAACATAGAACCAATACCCAAAAGGATAATCGTCCCAGAAATCATATAAGCAACCTTACGCTTGCCTAACCAATCTATATTTAAATCTGCAAAGGCGTTTTTAGAGATGCCTGTCCAGAAAGTCATATCATTTCCTTTATCTTTCGTCCACCAGTCAATCATCAATCGACCAACTAAAACGGCAGTAAATAAAGAAGACAATACACCAATGATTAATACAACTGCAAAACCCTTAATTGGGCCTAAACCGAAGTAAGCTAAAACAATAGCCGTTAAAAGCGTCGTTACGTTGGCATCAATAATGGCTGAATAAGAATGGGTGAAACCATCTGAAATCGCCATTAAAGTAGTCTTACCTTCTCTCAATTCTTCTCGAATACGTTCGTAAATAATTACGTTCGCATCTACCGCCATACCAATGGTTAATAAGATACCCGCTAAACCAGGTAAAGTTAATACGGTACCCAAAGAAGCCAATGTACCAAAGATGAAGAATAAGTTCATCAAAAGTGCTAAGATAGATACTATACCACCTTTAGCATAGTAGAAAATCATAAAGGCCAAAACCAATAAGAATCCAATTGCTAAAGACCAAAGACTTCGACTAATATTGTCTGCACCTAAAGATGGGCCAACTACTGATTCTTGTACAAAATTTACAGTCGCTGGTAATTTACCAACTTGTAGATTATTGGCTAAATCATTTGCTTCTTGAATGGTAAAGTTACCCGTAATAGAAGTACTACCACCTAAAATGGCAGCTTGTACGTTTGGAGCAGAAACTACTTCATCATCTAAAACTACGGCAACAGCTCTTCGATTATCATTGAAGGCATCTGTGGTCATTTTTCCCCAGATTTTTGCGCCCTTTTGATTCATTCTCAAAGAAACCTGCATTTGACCAGTAGTTGGATCAGGCGTAGGTTGTGCATCTACGACCATATCTCCTTCTAATGGAGCTTTGTCTGTTCCTCTACGCTTTTTGATACCATATAATTCATAGTTATCCGTTAGCTCTCTCGTTTCATAATCAACGACAGGTTTTGCGCCCCATTTGAATGATAATTCTTGAGGGAATAAACTTCTGACTTCTGGTTGTGCTAAAAGTCTAGAAATAGCAGCTCTATTATTTTTCTTAGCCGTACCAATTACGGATAATGGATTCGTTAATTGTCCAGTTGTATTGATACCATTTGGCGTTAATAAACTGAATAATGGGCCATCTGTCATAGACGGTACTACTGGAACGTCTACCATATTTACGGTAGAATCAGTAATTTGACCTAAGGAATCTCTTGTATAGGTTACTCTTCTTTCTGTTGTCGTTGTTGGTGCTACTTCACCACCATTCGCTGCTGCTTTTAATTTTTCATTAGCAGCGGTAAGCGATTGTAAAACGTTTTGATCCGTAACACGGAATACGTCCCAAAATTCTAATTTGGCAGTTGCGCCTAAGAAGTTTCTTGCTCTTTCAG
>CALFWI010000245.1 GCA_937928615.1 uncultured Saprospiraceae bacterium
TTGTTTTATTTCACCTAATGGAATACCACAATCATCTGCTAAAGCCCACACATCTTGTTTCCTTAAATCTGCCATTAAATCGCTATAGCCTTGGGTTTGTTTGGCAATAAAATCTTTACTAAAAACAGTCCCTGGGTTTTCATCTTCCATGTCTAATAAGACACACATGATTGCTTTTAATAAAGCTAGGTCCCCATTAATTTTTACTTGTAAAAACAAATCAGAAATAGTCGTGCCTTTACCAATCCAACCACGAATTTCTTGTGGATTTTTGAATTTTTTGAAAGCGGTTTCTTCTAAGGGATTAACGGTAATAATTTTTGCTCCTTTTCGTTTTGCTTTTTGTAAAGCCGATAACATTCTAGGATGATTAGTGCCGGGGTTTTGCCCAATGACCATAATCAAATCTGCGACATAAAAATCTTCTAATTTAACCGTTCCTTTTCCAATACCTATGGTTCTGGATAAACCTGTGCCTGTTGATTCGTGACACATATTCGAGCAATCTGGTAAATTATTAGTGCCGAATTGGCGCACAAATAATTGATATAAAAAGGCCGCTTCATTACTTGTTCTTCCAGATGTATAAAAAACGGCTTCATCAGGTGAGGAGAGCTGATTTAATTTTTTGGCGATATGTGCAAAAGCATTTTTCCAACTAATTGGTTCGTAATGTGTTGCTCCTTTCCTTAAAATCATCGGATGCGTTAATCGCCCAGTTTTACCCAATTTTCGTTCTGACCAAGTATTCATTTCAGCAATGCTATGTTGCGCAAAAAAATCAGGGGTTACTCTTGATTCGGTTGCTTCTTCGGCTACTGCTTTTGCCCCGTTTTCACAATATTCTGCAATACTTGAACGGTCACCAGGTTTAGGGTCTGGCCAAGCACAACTTGGACAATCAAAACCTTTGGTCTGATTCAGATTTAGAAAAGCTTTAGAACATTTAATCCAGTCCATTTGTCCATAGCCTTGTACAAACGAAGAAGTGACTGCGGCGACACCAACAGCTGTATCCATTGGCTTGGTAATTTTTATGTTTTCTTCTTTCTCAATGGGTAGCGTAAAATCTTGCTTTTTCATGAATCACTAGGTTGATTATCAATGCTCCAAAAATAGATAAAATCGGAATGGAAAGATAGTAGGGAAAGAAAAAAGTAAGGAAAACAGTGGAAAGAAAAAGGATAGGTATTAAAAAATAAAACCACTTCACTAACCTGTACGCTCTATTAATTTGACAATTTCTTTTGCAACTAAAGTAGTTTTTCTGTTGATAAGTTTAAGTCAAATACCTTTTAATGATTTGTAGTGAAGTGGAATTTTTTATTTAATATGATTCTCTGCGGCAAGGATAAGTTATTTAAAAATAGTAATTTGTGACATGCATCACAGAACAATAAAATTATTGTTTTTTTAATAGGAAAGAATACTAACTACGTTTGTACGGCGGATTTAAGCTGCTAATTTTGAATGGAATTGGTTTTTAAAGAGAGAATCTAGCTATAACCAATCAAAAATTGATTATTCCTGTACTATTAATAGCTAGCATTCAATCCTATAAATATATTGTTAAATATACATATTGCAAATATAAAATATCTAAATAGTTTTTTTTGTGACATAGGTTACAAAGCAAGTAATTTGATATAGTTTCTACCTAATTTAACGATTTGCTCTTGTTCCATTTTTTTTAATATCCTGGAAATTGCTTCTCTGGAGCTGTTTAATTCATGCGCAATTTCTTGGTGGGTAATCTGAAAAGTGTTTTTTTGGTTAATCTTTGCCTTTTCTTGTAGATAGATTAGTAAGCGTTGGTCTAATCTTTGGAAAGAAATAGATTCAATATAGGACATCAATTTATCGTAAGAATGCTGATAAGTTTGAAAAATGAAATTTTTCCAAGATGGATACTTTTTTAACCAAATTTCCATATGCTCGACAGGAATCATAATTAATTCTGTTCGGTCTTCTGCTATTGCTTTTATCTCACTTTTCTTGTTGTTAGAACAACAAGTCATCGACATCGCACAAGTATCGCCTGCTTGTAGGTAGTATAAAAAAACTTCTTTCCCTGTAATTTCATCTGCTCTTAATATCCGTAAGCCGCCATTTAAAATAAGTGGAATGTGGGAGATATGTCTGCCATAGTCCATTAAGATATCCCCCGCAGCAAAGGAAAAAAGAATACCTTTTTCAAAAATTTCTGCTCTTAATTCTCTTTCTGTTAGTACAGGAAAGTGTTGTTCTAAATTTATTGATTTATTCAGCATATTTAGCGTTCTATGTCAAATATAATAAACTGTTTATAAATTTTCTAAACTAATGTTGTAATAAACCTATTTTTGTTCCTTGTAAAACCTAATATTATGGAAAAATACGATTTTAAAGCAGGTGCGACACTCTTAGTTAATAAACCTTTAGATTGGACTTCATTCGATGTAGTGAATAAAATTCGATGGGCATTGCGTAATAAATTGCAAGTCAAAAAAATAAAAGTAGGACATGCAGGTACTTTAGACCCAAAGGCGACTGGTTTACTAATTATCTGTACTGGGAAGTTTACTAAAAAATTAGATTCGTTTCAAGGAATGGGAAAAACCTATACGGGGACACTAAAATTGGGCGCAACCACTCCTTCTTATGATGTTGAAACGGAAGAAGACCAGACTTATCCAACGGAGCATATCGACAAACTTTTATTAGATAAGACCAGAGAAGAATTTATTGGCCCACTTGAACAATATCCACCTATGTTTTCTGCTATTAAAGTAGATGGACAACCACTCTATAAATTAGCACGAAAGGGGCAAAAAATAGAAGTTAAAGCTAGACCTGTTATTATTTATGAATTTGAATTTACTAGAGTGGAAATGCCCGAAGTTGCTTTTAGAGTCGCTTGTAGTAAAGGAACTTATATTCGTTCACTGGCCTATGATTTTGGTAAATTAGCAGGAAGTGGTGCTTATTTAACCAGTCTTTGCCGAACCCAAATTGGAACGCATCTATTATCCGATGCTTGGGAATTGGAAGATTTAATCACGCATATAGAAACTTGTTAATTGCTGGTTGCTAGTTGTGAAACTAGCAACCAACAATCAATCTAATGATAACCGGAATTATGCGCTAAAGCACCTCCGCAACTAGCACAAGTCCCTGCTGCACCTGCTCCCCCTGCACAACCTGCGCTACAGGTATAATGCCATACGCCTGCTGCATTCTGAGCTGGTTCTGGATTTGCAGGATCTCCTGAAAAAGTAACCTTGGAAGTAGCTGATTCTGTTGTTACTGGGTTCGCACTAGGCGTTGGAGCGCCAGTATTATTATGATAAACAGTATTATGAGCTAGGGCATTGCCACAAGTAGCACAAGTCCCTGCTCCTCCTGCTCCTCCTGCACAACCATTACTACAGGTATAATGCCATACACCTGCTGCATTTTGAGCTGGCTCTGCCCCTGGGGCTGCAGGACTTGCTGGTGCTGGTTGATTCAAATCAACAGCGCCATCTATCGGATATTTAGGTGCTTGTTTAGATTCATAACACCCCACAAAGCAGCAAATTGCTGCTAAAAAAAGCAAAAAAGTAGGAATAGATTTCATGCAATTATAATTTTAATGATTAAGTTCGGTGAGCTACCAAAACACTTAGTGCTTACTGAAAGTTTTGAAATTTAAAGTATGTTGATAAAATAAGTTAATCGTATTTTTGCCTAATTACTAATACTGCATGAAATTACGGCTTTCTCTTCTTTTTGTTAAAAAAAATATAACTTATTTGTTTTGAATATGGCAAAGTGTAGATAGATAATCGGTTATTAGACCTTTTTAGTCCTACTTGTTAAATAATCTAACAGCTTTAGCATGTATATTGTAAATGATTATTTCTGTGCTTCAAGATGCTAATAATAGATGTATCGCTTAACCTTTGCAATATGCTTAGCTAATCGAATCACCTAAAAAGTATAGCTCTATTCGTTATCCTACCATAAATAAACGGTCACTGTTTTTCATCTTTAGATTTGTTCTCTTTATTGTTGTAGAGCTTAATCGTTCTGATTCCGAATTAAAAGCGTTGATGTTGATATTTTACAATATTAAAAAAAATGATTAGGTAGTTACTACTTGTTAATAATAATATTGGTAGAAAAAATATCTTTCAATTTAAATATATTACTTCTTTAAATTTTGAATTTCTTTAGTCATTAAAGCTTTAAAGCACAGAATTAATCCCTATTTTTGGCGGGAAAATGGTGAAAAAAATCAATTTAAAGTACAAAATGGCAGTTCATGTTATTCAGAATCAATTCTAGCAATGTAGAGTGGCGAAAGATTCGTCAAATCGCTGATATTTTAAGAGATGGAGGTATTATCATCTACCCCACAGATACTATCTATGGATTGGGTTGTGATATTAATAATCAAAAAGCGGTTGAACGAATTTGTCGATTGCGTAATCTAGATTATAAAACAGCTAATCTTTCTTTTATTTGTAAGGATATTGGGCAAATTTCTCAATATACCAAAACCATAGACAATCAAACTTTTAGAACGTTAAAAAGAAATCTCCCAGGTGCTTTTACCTTTATCTTACCTTCTAATAATGAAGTCCCTAAACTATTTAAAAATAAAAAACGAACGGTCGGCGTTCGGGTGCCTGATCACGCTGTTCCATTGGCGATAGTAGAAGAACTAGGGCGTCCCATATTGACGACTTCCTTACGGTCGGATGACAACATCTTAGAATACTTTACAGACCCTCAAGATATTTACGAAGATTTTAAGTCTAAAGTGGATGCTTTTATTGATAGTGGCTATGGAAGTAATATGCCTTCTACCGTAGTGAATATGGTCAATGGGGAACCAGAAATTATTAGAGAGGGACTGGGGCAATTAAATTTTTAAAAACGCATCATTAACTTCAATTTTAAAGTACTAAACTTATCTGTAGTAGATGCTAACTAATTGACAAGTCGTTTTATTTTATACTTGCTAGTGATTTACTGTAAACGAGCAATCAGGTAACTAAATAAGTATAATACCTACCAAAGATTTATGAATTGAACCACTACCAGAAATTATTTCTAAAAAATATAGACTAGATGAATGAAAAAATAAAATAAATATTATCTTTAGCCAATTATAAAATATTCATTCATAGTAGCTTAATAAGCTTTTGAAATAGTTTTTACCATTGTTTCGCAAATAGAAAATACCAAAAACACCACCAACTTTATGAAAGTACTTCACATTAGTGCAGAGTGCTATCCTGCTGCTAAAGCTGGCGGCTT
Organism: uncultured Saprospiraceae bacterium; assembly: GCA_937928615.1. GTDB lineage: Bacteria > Bacteroidota > Bacteroidia > Chitinophagales > Saprospiraceae > JAFMDF01. The sequence goes on from CALFWI010000245.1 coordinate 5,287, forward strand.
AGGAGACGTCGCAGGGGCCTTACCAAAATATTTAACAGAATCAGGTTGTGCTGCTACCGTAATTATTCCCAAATATCATACAAAATGGATATTGGCTCAAAAATGGAAATCGGTCTTTCATGGCAGTTTTCCTATGGGCAATGAAACTATAGCTTTTACCATTCAAAAATTAGAAGGTGGAGGGTTAGGATTTCCTTTATATGTAACAGCTATTCCTGGAAAATATGACCGTCCCAGTGTTTATTTAGATGGAAATGGGAAAGGGTTTAAGGATGAAGTAGAGCGCAGTTTGTGTTTTCAACAAGCTACTTTACATTGGGTTAAACAATTGGAACAATTGCCTGAAGTCATTCATTGTCATGACCATCATACGGGGTTGACCCCTTTTATGATGAAACACTGTATGGTTTTTAGTCGACTAGCAAGTATCCCTACTGTTTTTACCATTCATAATGCAGAATACCACGGTACATTTGGATGGAATAAGGTTAATTTCTTGCCTTTATTTGATGGTAGAGTGGGCGGCTTAATAGATTGGGACAGAGCGATTAACCCCTTAGCATCAGCGATTAAATGCTGTTGGCGGTTAACAACAGTTTCTCCAACCTATATGAAAGAATTGCAGTTAAATGCAGGTAGTTTAGCTGCTTTATTGCAAAATGAATATGCTAAAGCAAAAGGAATTTTGAATGGGATTGACGTGCAGGTTTGGAATCCGAAAACCGACCCCTTAATAGCAGAAAATTTAAAACGTAGTCTAAAGATTTTTAAGCACAAAAATAAAATTGCTTTAAAAGAAAAATTTACTATTCAAGACGATTTACCGCTGATTACTTTTATAGGTCGACTAGCAGGTGAAAAAGGTGCTAATTTATTAGCTCCTATGATTGACCGTTTTTTGCAAACAGGAAACCGAGCTTCTTTCATTGTTTTAGGAACTGGCGAACCACAGATTCACCAAGCACTCCAACAGCTAGCAGACCGTTATCCAGATTATGTCAATGTTGCCTTGGAGTATAATGAGCAATTAGCTCATCAGTTATATGCGGGTTCAGATTTTTTAGTCATGCCTTCTAAAGTTGAGCCTTGTGGGTTGAATCAAATGTATTCCATGCGCTATGGTACAATCCCTATTGTAAGGGCTGTTGGTGGTTTGAAAGATACCGTGCAAGATATTGGTCAAGAAAATGGGAGAGGTATTCAATTCTTGAGATTGACTATAGGAGATGCAGCTAATGCGCTTAAAAGAGCAACGATTTTATATCAAAATATTAAACAATTTGAAACTATAAGAACCACCATTACCGAAGTAGATTTTTCTTGGGAAAATTCGGCTAATCAATATATTGACTTATATAATTCCATTATCGCATTAGCGAAATAACGTTGCCAGTTGCGGGTTACGAGTTGTTCGTAACCCGCAACCCGCAACTAGCAACTCGTAAAACATGGCAAAAAAACAAGCGAAAGTTTTCAATTCTTCTACAACAATCGGCAGAAAAATTGCTGGTGTAGACAAGCCTGTAAAAATGGTCGCCTTAATCCTAGGTGGCGGCGCAGGTACTCGATTATTTCCATTGACAGAACAACGCTCTAAACCAGCAGTTCCTATAGCAGGAAAGTACCGCTTGATAGATATTCCTATTTCTAATTGCTTAAATTCTAATGTAACAAGGATGTTTGTCTTGACGCAATTCAATTCAGCTTCCTTGAATCAACATATTAAAAATACGTATCACTTTGATGCATTCAGTCATGGATTTGTAGATGTCTTAGCAGCAGAACAGACGAGAACCAATGAAAATTGGTTTCAAGGAACAGCAGATGCTGTTCGACAGTGTATGCCACATTTAGCGAACCATGATTTTGACTATTTATTGATTCTTTCTGGGGATCAATTGTATCAAATGGACTTTGAACAATTTGTAAAAGATCATATTGAAAGAGCAGCGGACGTTACGATTGCCACAATTCCAGTAAATGATCGTGATGCCCCGGCATTTGGTATCATGAAGGTAAACAAAAAAGGCTATATAAACTCCTTCATTGAGAAGCCTGACGCTTCTCTTTTGCCGGAGTGGCAATCGGAGGTCCCGCAAAAAGACAAAGATGCTGGTAAACATTATTTAGCGTCTATGGGCATTTATTTATTCAATAAAACAGCGATGAATAAACTGTTTAATGAATATCCTACTGCCACTGATTTTGGGAAAGAAATTATTCCTAAAGCGATTACCACTAATTATAGTGTGGCTAGTTATCAATACGATGGCTATTGGACAGATATAGGCAATATTCGCTCCTTCTTTGAAGCCAACGTTGAATTAGCCAGTCATATTCCACAGTTCAATTTATTTGATAGTGATAATCCAGTTTTTACGCGTCCTCGAATGTTGCCGCCTTCCAAAATTTTAGCCGCATATTTCCGTCGAGCCATTATAGCAGAAGCTTGTATCATTGAGGCTGATAAAATTGAGAATGCCATTATTGGTATTCGTTCTAGAATTGGCTTTCGTACCATTATTGATAAAGCTATTATCATGGGAAATGAGTCTTTTGAAACCATTGAGGAAATTGAAGCCTTAAAAGAAAAGGATGGTATCCCATTAGGTATTGGTAATAATTGTATGATAGAAAACGCGATTATTGATAAAGATTGTCGAATTGGAAATGATGTACATATTCGAGGTGGTGTCGCCTTAGAAAATATCGAAACGGATACTTACTGTGTTAAAGACGGAATTATTGTTTTGAAAAAAGGTGCGACGATTCCACATGGTACGCATATTGGCGTTGGCGGTTGATTTTACTTTAGCATAAGTATATGTGTTGGATAGGAATGCAATTGTTTTAATGCATAAAATTGAACTATAATCGGTTATTATAAAATGTTAGGACTACTTCTTAATAATAGTTGACATCTGTGTCCCTTCAATCATCTGTGGTAATCATTAATACCACGGATTATTGAAGAGACACAGATTATTATCAATCTTTTATCTGACAGGCTATCCTTATTCAAACCGCTTCAAATCATTCTTCCTAAATCGCCATTCGGGAGTCAACAAATCTCCAGAAAAAGGAAGACTATACCAAGGACTAATAGTGCTAGTCATTGGATTCTGCAAAACCTGAATATCCTGTGCAGGCATATAACTTTGCGCTAATAAAAATAATTGCTTACCCGTTTCAGGATGTGTAGCCATATCGACTACTATAACGGCATGCCCAGGGCTTCCGCCTTGGATGAAAATATCTCCAATTTGCATTTTTTCAAACGCTATACTTGGCAATTCTTTTGATAAAGAAAGTGTTCCTGCATAAGCAAAAATCAAATTCATATAACTTCTGAAATCTTGATAGGAATTACTAGGTGGTTTTGATGGATACCAAGTTGTTTTATTTCCTTTGATGCGCATACGATAGCCTTGCATCCATTTAGTATAATCCACCTGAAAACCATTGGTAAAATCAAAATGAATTTTTTGATACGCTTTTTGTTGCCATAAATATTCTCCTCTTAGGCGCATAATGGCATCGGCACATTGCTGCAAATCTCGTTTACCAATGTCCATGTCTATCACGGCAGCGTATACATTTGTTGCTTCTTTCGTTGCTCCATTATAATACTTCACTTTGCTGCCAACTGCTTTCAATGGTAAGTTTTGCAGATAATTGGCAAAGGAATTTTTGCTTGGTTGTATTCTTTGAAAACCATCTGGAAGCCTAAAACGTGTTTTAATCGTCATTCCAGATTTATGAATTAGGTTTTTCTTTTCACTAATTTTGAGTGGGACTTCTTTTACCATACTTTTTGGTGTCGTCTCTGGTTTAAAAGCTATTGCTAATAAGATAATTAGTAGCCCTAATAACCAATAAAGTAATTTCATAAATAGTACTTTTTTAGGATAAGAATGATTGAGTCTATAACGAATCCATTTTTCATTTTCTTACAAAAAAGCATTTTACTGATGCAGAAAGCGAGAAAATTAGTGACCGAATGGCTGAATTTATTCCTTTTTACCAACAATCCCCTATATTTGGTTTTTGGTAGCGTCAAGCTAAGCTTGATGTGTAACTTCTATTTTTTCATTGATACCAAGCGGGGCTTGGCACTACAATAAAACAATGCTTAAGAAAACGACCATTAAAAAAATAAATAATTGGATAACGGAGGGTTTTGAGAAACGCAGCGAAGATGCTTCTAAAGAATGTTGTGATTATTTTTTGAAAGCTTGGGATGCCTTGCACGAACATGTCCCTAAATCCTATCAAGATTTTAGTTTAGTAGTTGAAACTTATAATAAAGATGAAGCGGATTACGATTGGGGTGGTTGGATATGGGAAGTTGGAGAAGAATTGGGTAATGCGGGCAAACACCATCGAGAATGTTTGGTACATCGGATAGAATTTATAGAAGCGTTTAAAACTCGTTTTCCAGAAACATCCGATGAAGAATTAATGGAGTATTTGCAACGAACCTTAATTAGAACCAATTTTTTATTGGAAAGGGATGAAGCTGGAGCAAAAGCAGTTAAAGATTTTTATGAAAAAATAGAGTATTCCATCTGGGGATACATAGAGTGGGGCGATGCGCTCATTAAACGAGTAGCTGCGCCATCAAAGGAAATTTATGAAAAGGCATTAAGTATTTATGAAAAAGGATTAAGTCTAGATGATGACGAAGAATTCATGGATATTTTGAAAAATAGAATAACTCGTACTCAGCAAAAGATTTAAAGGGGGCGGACATAATTGTTGCATTGTTAAAATTGTTTTATTGTTATCGTAAGATGTTGTTTTGCAGTAATATATCCATAAAACAGTATAGGTCTAAGGTTGCAGGTATCGGGTGTCAGGTTAGACGCAAACACCCGATTTTTAAATAATTACAACTAGTTTATAATCAATTATTTACAACGTTAGGTGGGTAACCATAAAATAGTTAAACAATTATTACCCGAATAAATCTGTCCGACCCCTAAATAGAAATTATTATATTTATTCGGCAATGGGTTTAGCGCATGGAATGCAATGCTGTTCGAAAAAAATCCGTGGGGAAATGGAATTCGTGGGGAAACAAAATTCGTGGAAAAACAAAATTCGTGGAAAAATCCGACTAATAAAGGAATTACTTTTATCCGTATTTATGGACCATTCAGCAGGTGTAAAAAATTATTACGAAAAAAATACTCGAAAATTTCTAAGATTTCACAGAGATGCGGCGACTAAAAGTATTCACCAACCATTATGGAAAGAATCGACTTTTACCCTAAAAGAAGCTGTTTTTTATGCGAATCAATTAATTCAGAAAGAGATAGAAATTTATACTCGAAAAACAGACTTAACCATCATTGATTTAGGGTGCGGCGTAGGAAGTAGTCTTTTTTATTTAGCAGAAAATTTAAAGATTACCGCAACCTATTATGGCATTTCTATTAGTGAAACGCAGATTGATATTGCTAAAAATGAAGTAGCCTATCGAAAGCATAAGGAGCAAGTTATACCTGATTTCCATTTTATAGTAGCAGATTTTACTCAACTACCTTCCACTATACCAACTGCTGATATTGCATTTTCCATAGAAGCTTTTGTACATGCTGCTGCTGCTGAAAAGTATTTAGCAGAAGTTAGTCAATATTTAAAAAAAGGAGGCAAATTAATTTTAATTGATGACTTTATAAATGATGGAATTGATAGAGCTATTTTGGGTGAAACTGCACAAAAAGCCCTAGCTGATTTTGAATATGGTTGGATGGTGAATAGTTTAAAAACAACCAATCAATTAGGAACAATAGCTGCAACTTATGGTTTGCAAATTATAGCCGAAAAAGATTTAACACCCTATATGCGAAATAATACGTTAAAGCATAAATGGATTCGTTTTTTAGTTTTTTCTTTTAGGTGGTTATATGATTTATTGCCTCAGAAGTCTCCTTATTTTCGGTCTTGGATTGGCGGTAAAGGAAAGCAATATTGTTTACGTCATGGAATTTTACAATATAAAAAGATAGTGTTGGTTAAAATTTGATATTTATTTTGTACAGTATTAAAAGCCATTATTCAAATTAAGTATTTGTAAAATACTTCTTTTAAATATAGAATTAAATTTTGGGAAATTCGATTTATTTTATGGTATTTTACAGAAATTGAATATTTCTCCAACAATTATTTTTCTTTCTCGTATTATAAAATATCATATTTATTCTGTAACCAATAATTAGAAATTTAAAATTATGGCTGACAATTTTAAGAAAATTGAATTACAAGACGATGCTAATCAGACGTCTATTATTCTAAATGGTGCTTCTGGTAATATTGCTTTAGGTGGTGGTGGACACGGTGGAGATATAGCAATGAGAGATAATACAGGCGCAAATACTATTCATATTGATGGGAATGATGCCAATGTAACAATCGGTGGAAATGGTCAACAAGGAGATGTCTATCTAAAAAATACAGATGGTCAACAGACAGTAAGAATTGATGGAGGTAAGGCAAATATAGAGATTGGTGGTGCTGGTGCGGAAGGAGATATTGCGTTAAAGAATACGGAAGGTAAACAAACGATACATTTGGATGGAGGGAGTGCTAATTTAAACATGGGCGGTGCTGGTGCACAAGGAGATATTGGTTTAAGAAATGCAGAAGGGTACCAAACAATGCATTTAGATGGTGGCGGTGGAAATATTAACCTTGGTGGCGGTGGCGCACAAGGAGATATTGGTTTAAAAGACCATAAAGGAAAACAAACGATTCACCTTGATGGTGGGGATGCTAATATTACCGCAGGTGGTGCGGGGTATGATGGAGCATTAAAATTAAATGATGGCGAAGGAAAAGCCAATGTTCATTTGAGTGGTGGTACTGGTAACCTTTCTTTAGGAGGAGATGCACATGACGGTGATATCTTTTTGAAGACCTCTAATGGTAAAACTAGAGTAGAATTAGAAGGGCATGATGCTCAAATTAAAGCTTATAATGGTGCGGGTAGTTTAACGATTCACGCTAATGGAAAAGAAGGTTCTTTGATGCTTGGTGGAGGCGTTTCTGATGGAGAATTGATGATTAAAGATGGTAAAGGAAATGTTACTATTGAATTAGATGGAAATGGAGGGGTTATTAAAGTAAATGGTGGTACTTTAACTCCAGCAGATTTTGTTTTTGAAGCTGATTACGGTTTACCAAAAATTGAAGAAGTAAGCAATTTTATTCAAATCAATAAGCATTTACCAAATGTACCTTCTGGTGCAGATATGAAGGCGAATGGTTTGAATTTGAATGCTTTTTCTATGACTTTATTACAAAAAGTAGAAGAGTTGACTTTATACATGATTGAGCAAAATAAAATGATTAAGACGCAGCAAGTAGCTATCAATGAATTGAAGCAAAAGCTAGAGGTGAAGAATTAATACAAGATGACAAGATTTTGCAGGATGAACAAGTAAAAAAGTCTTAGAGGACTATTTTGCGAAGTGAACCGCATGCGGACGGGATGGCATAAGCGTTTATCAAGACTTCTCGTCATTTAACTTATTACGAAATGCTCGTTTTCTACTTTGGAAGACGAGCATTTTGTATTTAATTTCCCGTTACTAACATGGATTACAGGCGTCTTAAATAAAAATATAAAAAGTTATACTTACCGTTTTATCTTAGCGTCAAAAAAAAATAGTTTGAAAAAGAATACCTATTATCTATATTTAGCGAGTTTTTTATTACTACTAACCAATTGTCAGGAACCAAAGTCATTATCTCCCGATAGTCCTAATTTTCTAGTCATTCTAGCTGATGATTTGGACTATTCAGAAATTGGCTGCTATGGCGGAGAAATTCCGACCCCTCATCTTGACCAACTGGCCAAAGAAGGCACTTTATTTACTAATTTTCACACATCTAAAGACGATGCTAAGACGAAGGCGATGTTGCTAACAGGCACGTCTCAAGCATTAGTACCAACTACGAATGAATTACAACAAGAAGCACTAACGATAAGTGAACTTTTAAAGGAGGCAGGTTATCGAACACTGATGAGTGGCAAATGGAACTTAGGTAAAAATAGAGTGGATGCACCTATAGAAAAAGGATTTGACCAGTCTTTTGCTTTAATGGAGGAGACTTGTAATCACTTAGGAAATAAAAGATATTTTCCAGCCATTTTTAGAGCGAATAATAACATCCAAGAAATTTCAGAAGACTTTTATACCACCCAATATTTCACTCGACAATTGCTGTCTTTTTTATCTACGAACAAAAAGAAGCAACAGCGAAAACCCTTTTTTGCTTATCTATCTTTTTCAACCCCACATTATCCTTTACAAGCACCCGCAAGAGCGATTCAAAATTTTCAAAGCCAATATCAAGAAGGTTATAGAGCTATTTATGAGGAAAGACTAGCGAATCAATTGTCTTTAGGCATTCACTCAGGCATAGATAATTTAACTTTACCTAATTGGGATAATTTGACCCTTGAAACTCAAATCTATGAAGCTAAGAAAATGGAAATTTATGCAGCAATGGTACATGAAATGGATACTTATATCGGACAAATCATTAACTATCTGAAAATAGCCAAGCAGTATGAAAATACCGTTATTATTTTTTTAGGAGATGGCGGGGTCACTAAAATGGAAGCCACACAATTTGCAGCAATTAATAATAGCCTTGAAAATTTAGGCAACCCGAATTCAATCGCTACTTTAGGCACCAATTGGGAAAGTCTAAAATTAGGGAATAAAGGGAATCAAATTCAAACGGATTTTGATAATACCCTAAAAGCACCTTTAATTATTAGTGCTCCTTTATGGAAAGAACGAGGCGGAAGTCGAAATAAAAATCAACATACCGTTTTGGATATTACCCCGACTATTTTAAAATTAATTGATTTACCACATCCTAGCGATAGTTACTTTGAAAATGCCTTATCTCTAGAGGGAAAACCTATTTTTTAGTATAGGGGAACTTTAGTTCCCCGAAAATTACAAGGAACTGAAGTTCCCTTATACCATTCGTTTATGCCAACTTTCGCCTAAAGGTTTTACCCAATTAGTATCAAAATCGCCTTTGGTCTTTACTAAATTATCAAAAACTAAAGTAGTATCATTAATCTTACCCGTTTTGTATAACTCCGCAAATTCCATTCTTGGCGCAGATTTTACGGCCTCTCCATCTTTATAAGTAAAAGTCATTCTATCAAATAAATCGATGCTATAATGTTGTTCAATTTGCTTGATAAAATGAACCGATTTATCAATAGAACAGCCACTTGCCCCAGCTAAACTTTCATCGACCATTAAGACAATAAATTGGTCATGATAAATGTCGCCAAAGGCACGAAGTTGGTTATTATGACTGACCCAACTCGTCGTGAAATTGGCAATATGTTGACGGATTTCTGCTATTTTATTGGCTGGTAAAGCTTGTTGTGCTTGGTAAATCCAAACTCTGGTGCTGTCAGGTAGTATATCGTAGGTGGTCAATATTATTGGTATTTATCTATTATTTTTTGGATATTGATTGTATAGTTTTCTAACACGTTTATGTCTTCGTTCCAACTATAAGAATGCTCTTCTGTTGGAGAAATTATTTTTATTTCTTCTTGGTTTGTGTAAATCCAGATTATTTTCTCTACACCAAATTCGAATAACTGTTTTATTTTTCTTTTATGGTCTTTTTGTAATTTTTGAGTTGTTTCAAATTCTCCTTTTAGGTCTATTTCAAAAGCTATGACAGGAGGCTCTTTTGAATAATTATTACTTTTGATTTTGATGTTTTCTTTATTAAATATAGCTATATCGACTGCCCGCCAAAGATTTTTTTTTAAAGATAATCCTTGTTCACCTACTGTTAAATCATACTTAGGATTATCCATCATTAATAGGCTAAGAAAAAGATAAATTTTACCTTTTAACCATGATTGAAATAGACTGTCTGGCATTGGTGTTTCATTTAGGTTAGTTCCTTCGAGATATGCTTTTGTTCCTTTATAATAAATAGGTGTTCCTTCATCCATTTCATAGATGAATCGCTTAGGAATCATTCTTTTTATAACTTGTTTTTCCAGCGTCATGGCAATTTTTTCTATAAAAATAAGGATTTCTAAACAAAGAAGTTCAATTTAACCTTATAGTCCTATCTATTTAGCCTTTGTACCTTCAAAGGCTTTTTACAACCCATTATTATTCACAATCAATTCCGCCAAATCAAAAACCATTACAGAATCTTGCTTTTCCGCTGCTTTGACCCCATCTGACATCATGGTCAAACAAAAAGGACAGTTAGCGGCAATAATCTCTGCACCTGTAGCCAA
>CALFWI010000246.1 GCA_937928615.1 uncultured Saprospiraceae bacterium
TTCCATGCCATTTACTTACAAATATGAAATTTAATTATTTATATTTTAATGTTAATGAGCTGTTTATGTTTTTATTTAGAGCATCAGATAAAAAACGGATAAAGAGACCGCCAAACGTGTCGGACACCTTTGAGGTGTCCGACACGTAATTATCAATTTTCAATCTGACTATCTATTTTTTGGAACTTGAATTTTAGTGTGTTAACTTAAAAAAGTAATTCAAAAGGAGTTAGACCGTTTATTTCATAAGCTGTCGGCTATCAGATTCAACTCAATTAGATTATTGATGATTAGATTTTTATACTTGGATAATCTGACTTCTGATAGTCTCGAAAGTTTTCTAGATAACTTTAGGTTTGACTTCTAATAATTATCAATTATGGCAAGAGTTTTAGGTATAGATTACGGTACTAAAAAAATAGGCTTGGCGGTTACTGACCCTTTACAAATTATTTGTAGCCCTTTGACGACCGTACCTACTAGAGAATTTTTTGACTTTTTAGACAACTATCTCCAAGAAGAAGTAGTAGAATGTATGGTCATCGGCGATTCTTTAAACATGGATGGGACGCCTTCTCAAATAGCTCACTTAGTCGTTGGTTTTGTAAGAAAATTAAAAAAATTATATCCCAATATTGAATTTGCTATGCAAGATGAACGTTTTACTTCCATTGATGCACGGCAAATTATTCTACAAAGTGGCTTAAAAAAGAAAAAACGTAGAGATAAATCTTTAGTGGATAAGGTAAGTGCTGCTCTGATTTTACAGGCTTATATGGATGGGAAGAGAGGTGGAAGGATAGAGCATCATTTTTGAAGCTAATTTGTTAACCATTAATTCTCTTGAAATAGTATAACCATTAATAAAAAATAACTTTATACAATGAAAAAAATAGGTGTATTTACCTCAGGAGGCGATGCTCCAGGCATGAATGCTTGTATTAGAGCTGTTGTTAGAACCGCTATTCATCACGGACTAGAAGTGGTAGGTATTATGAAAGGGTACCAAGGAATAGTAGATAAAGATTTTATTCCGATGACGGCTCATTCTGTCAGTAATATTATACAGCAAGGAGGAACTATTTTAAAGTCTGCCAGATGTACGGAATTCCGAACTAAAAAAGGACGGAAGAAAGCTTATAAAAATTTAAAAGCAGCAGGCATTGATGGGGTTGTGGCTATTGGTGGTGATGGTACCTTTACTGGAGCGGCAGTCTTTATGAAAGAATACCCTGACATTAAATTTGTCGGTTGTCCTGGTACGATAGATAATGATTTGCATGGGATAGATTTCACGATAGGTTACGATACGGCTATTAATACAGCGATGACTGCTATTGATAAAATTAAAGATACGGCTAATGCTGATGCTCGGTTGTTCTTTATTGAAGTGATGGGAAGAGATGTTGGTTTTATCGCTTTGAGAAGTGGTATAGCAACAGGGGCAGAAACTGTTTTAATCCCTGAGACTAGTACGAGTATTGAGGAATTGGTTGAAACGATTGAGTATCATTATGAGCGCAAGAAAGCTTCAATTATTGTGATTGTAGCCGAAGGAGAAGAAATGGGAGGGGCTGTTAAAGTAGCTAAAAAAGTCAGTAAAAGATTTACGGCATTGTCCACTAGAGTCACTATTTTAGGACATATTCAAAGGGGCGGAAGTCCTACTGCAATGGAAAGAGTTAATGCTAGCTGGATGGGTTTAGAAGCAGTTAAAGCATTGCTTGCGGGTAAAAAAGGAATTATGGTTGGGATTGTCAAAAATGAAATAATGCACACCCCCTTTGAAAAAGCGATTAAGCACAATCAAGAAATTAGCTCAAAGTTATTAGAAATGGTGAAAATCTTGGCGTAGTATTGACATCTTCTCTAATTTAGATGGATTCGTCGATAAATCGCACAAGGCATAAAAAGAAAGAATATCTTAGTACTTAAATAATTTGCATGCAAAAAAAAGTTGTTGATAGTATTAGAGTTGCTACTTGGTTTGTTGTGGTCCTTTGGTTGGTCCATTTGCTACAATACACCACTGGTTCAGATTTTGGTTTTTTAGGAACTTATCCTCGGCAGTTTTGGGGCTTACGAGGTGTTTTTACTTCGCCACTGATTCATGCAGATATGCAGCATTTAATCTCTAATTCTGTCCCTATCTTTTTATTGACTTCTACTATCTTTTTCTTTTATAAAAAAGTGGCGACTAGGGCTTACTTGATGATTTATATCTTGACAGGGCTAATGGTCTGGATTTTTGCTAGAACGGTTTATCATATTGGCGCAAGTGGCGTTGTTTATGGATTGGTTTCTTTTATCTTTTGGAATGGTATTTTTCGAAGGAGTTTACAATCTATTGTATTGGCTTTAGTCGTGACTGTTCTATACAGCGGCTATTTTGCAGGAATCCTTCCTAATCAAGAGGGAATTTCTTGGGAAAGTCATTTATTAGGTGGCCTTGTTGGTATTTTTGTGGCTTATTATTTTAAAGAAGAATTGGAAGCGGACGAAAGTGAACAATTAGCTTCTTGGGAATTAGAACCCGAAAAAGAAAGTACGCCTTTTATGTCCCCAAATACTTTTGAAAAAACAAAACAACAACGCCTACAAGAAAGGCAAGAACAGTTGCGAAAGGCACAAGAACAACGCCAATTTCCCGATTGGTATAGTAATAGCACTTACGAAGAATAGGATGTAGGTTAAATGGTGAATTAGACAACTATTGGCGATCGTTTGGTTTATAGGCAATTGTAGACAAAATCCTGTAAATTTGTAAAAAGAATAATAAAATATGAAGCCGACTGTATGTAAGACGCCAAGATGGCAAATGCTAAAAGGAGAAATCCAAAACCTTGACCCAAATGGGTTTAAGGCGAAAATAGCTGCTGAACCAGCTGCGATTTTAATAGATGTAAGAAGCCCAGAGGAACATTTGGTCAATCCTTTACCAAACTCTCTAAATATTAATTATCTAGGAGAAGGATTCTGGGAACAGATGGAAGCATTAGATACTAGTAAAACTTACTTGATTTATTGTCGAACGGGACGTCGTAGCTTAAGGGCTTGTACTTTAATGAAAAATGGAGGCTTCGACCAAACAAAAGTCTTTAACTTAGACGGTGGTATGGTGGCATGGGAAGAAACATTTGGTTACTGAAAAGATAATAAGCATAGAGACAAATAGGCTGCCTTTATACCTATATACCTTTGCACCTCTAAACCCTTTATTACCTTGATTAGTCAAAAAAGCGTCCAAGAAATATTAGAAAGAGCAAGAATCGAAGACATTGTAGAAGACTTCGTGAATCTTCAACGTCGAGGGGTCAACTATATTGGTTTATGCCCTTTTCATAACGAAAAAACGCCTTCCTTTACCGTCTCTCCTAGTAAAAATATATGTAAGTGTTTTGGTTGTGGCAAAGGAGGTGACCCCGTTCAGTTTTTAAGAGAAAAAGAAGACCTTTCTTTTCCTGATGCCCTTCGGTATATCGCCAAAAAATATGGTATTCAGATAGAAGAAAAAGAATTGTCGCAAGAAGCAATTATTGAAAAACAACTATTTGATAGTTTATATTTAGTCAATGAATATGGTAAAGATTTTTACCAAAAAGAATTATTTGAAACGACTAGAGGCAAAAGTGTAGGGCTGTCCTATTTTAAAGGGCGAGGATTTCGAGAAGCAACCATTAAAAAATTTGGACTTGGCTATGCGCCAAATGCAAAAGATTTATTGACCGCTAGTGCTGTAGCAGCAGGCTATAATATAGAATTACTTCGAAAAGTACGATTGACTAACAAATATGATGGTGACTTTTTCCGAGATAGAGTGATGTTCACCATTCATAATTTAGCTGGAAAAGTTATTGCTTTTGCAGGTCGAACCCTACAGAAAAATAGCAAAACAGCGAAGTATATTAATTCTCCAGAGTCGGAGATTTATATCAAAAATAAGGTTTTATATGGCGCTAATTTTGCTAAAAAATCAATTCGAGAATTAGATGAATGTATTTTAGTAGAAGGCTATACGGATGTTATTTCTTTGCATCAAGCAGGTATTGAAAATGTCGTTGCTTCTTCGGGTACTTCTTTGACCGTTGGGCAAATTAACTTGGTCAAACGATATACACCCAATATCAAAATTTTGTACGATGGAGATGCCGCAGGTGTTAAAGCAGCTTTGCGTGGATTAGATTTGGTCTTAGAGCAAGACATGAACGTTAAAGTCTGTTTGTTGCCAGATGGAGAAGACCCTGATTCTTATATGCAGAAAGTTGGTCTAACTGCTTTTAAGGAGTACATGGAGAAAGAAGGGAAAGATTTTATCCTTTTTAAAACCAATCTACTGCTAGCAGAAGTAGCGGACGACCCTGTTAAAAAAACGGCTTTAATTAAAGATATTGTCCAGAGTATTTCTAAGATTCCCGATGCGATTAAGCGCTCTATGTATGTTAAACAATGCGCTCAAATAATGGATATTCCAGCAGAATTGCTAACGGCGGAATCGACTAAAGAAATTGAAAAAGTAGCCAAGAAAAAAGCACAGAAAGCTTATTTTGATAGAAAAAAACAGCAAGAAGGGTTTTCTGCTGGTAATAATGCACCTTTTCCGTCCAGCGCAGCGCCTTACGCTGGCGGTTTCCCAGAGGAAGCACCATTTCCCGGTATGGACCCAGGAGCACCGTTCGACGGTGGTCAGCCATTTCCTGAAGTTGGTATGCCTGGGGCGGCACCCAAATCTGTTGCTGGGGATGAATTCCAAGAAAAAGATATTATTCGAATCTTGATTGGATTTGGGACACAAATATTTGAGAATGATGTAACTGTTACGGAGTATATCTTAAATAATATTAAAGACTTTATTGATAAATTTGATAACCCTTTCTATTTATCTATTCTTGAAGAATTAAAAAATAACCACCAATTAGATACCGATTATTTCCTGAATCATAAGGATGAACAAATTAAAAAGATTGCCTTAAGTGCGATTACTTCTCCTTATCAATACAGCGAGGCATGGGAAAAAAAGTATGAGCAGCCGCTTAATACGCAAGAGATGCCAGATAACAATTTCTTAAAAGATAGTATAGATGCGGTGCGTAAATTATTGATTAAAAAAATTGATAAAATATTGCTAGAGATTCAAGGGAAACTGAAAGACCTTGACCAAGAAAAAGATTGGTCAAAAATTATGAAATTACTGAAAAGAGACCAAAAATTTAAAGCTATTCGGAATGAATTGGCGGCGCAGTCGAATACGGTTATTTTGAAATAAGATGTTGTTACTTAGCTAAAAAATTATTATGAAAAACTTAACTAGAAAAAGGCTAGAGTTAATAACTTGGATAGTTAATCTAGCAGATATTGCCGTACTAAAAAAATAATAGAACTTAAAAAAGAAACCTATTTCTATAAAGAATTTCCTGTAATGACCAAAGAGCAGTTAATAAAAAATACACTCGCTTCAGAAGAAGATATTAAACTTGGCAGAGTCCATAGCATTGAATCTGTAGAAAAAGAAGATTGGGATTAAATTTTTATCGTTAAAAGTTACTGGTATATCGTATACGTTCTTTTTACGAATTCATCGTTCATCGTTCATCATTCCCTAATAAACCACCTTCACCTTAATCCGATTCCCTGGCTTAGGCAATTTCTCTTCATCAATATCATTTAATTTTAATAAGATAGGAATTGGTATTTTATACCTTCTAGAAATGTTTTTTAAACTTTCATTTCGCTGAATCGTGTGGTATAAATAGGATTTTTTTCGTGCGGCTATTTTCTTTGGAAAAATGGGCGAACCACTTAAGGATTGAATTGCCTTGGGCGTAATACTAGGCAACGCCGCAATCTTGACAAGGGCATTACTAGGCGTATCTCCTACATTGATAGTGGTGTTGTCATAAACAGGTGAAAAAAGTAATATTTCTTGACCAGGTGCTACGCTATTCGTTTTTAAATCATTCCAAACCTTTAAATGGTAAGGTTCACAATTGAATAATTTGGCTAAGAAAGCTAGGTTATCACCTTGTTGAACCGTGTAATAGGATTTTGTGTAAAGTGGTCTTCCAGTATTTCTTCTTCCTGAAGGGCGACGATTAATTTTTCGACCATCTGGACGACTGAAGTAACTATTGAAATCATTCATTACTCGTTTAGGCAATATCAAATATTGTCCTTTCGTACTAGCTGGAATATAGTCTTTTTTATAAGAAGGATTCAATGCTCGAATGGTCGTAATCGCTAAACCTGTTAAGGCAGAAATTTGATTGAAATCTATATCGTCATATACTTTTGTCACATCTGTTAACTGCAAATCCATCTCAGGATAACTAGGGTTTAATTTATGTTGTTCATAATTTTGTAATAAATAAGCTGCGGCGATATACGCAGGCACATAGTTCCTCGTCTCTCTTGGTAAATATTTTCTGATTTTCCAGAAATTTTTACTCCTGCCTCTTCTTACGGCTTTACTAACATTGCCACCACCACTATTATAAGCCGCTATGGCTAAGGGCCAATTCCCAAATCGTTTATATTGTCGTTGTAAGTAACGCATGGCTGCATCCGTGGAGCGGTGCGGGTCTCGACGCTCATCAATCGTTTCATCAATTCTTAATCCATATTCTTTGCCCGTCAACTTCATGAATTGCCATAAACCAACTGCTTTGGCGCTGGAAACAGCGATAGGGTCTAATGCAGATTCCGTAACGGATAAATATTTTAAAGCTTCTGGTAAGCCATACTCCTTCGCATATTTTTGAAAAATTGGAAAGTACATAACGGTCTTTCCCAACATTCGCTCCGTTTTGTCTCTATTCTTAATGGTATAAGTTCTGATGTAACTTTTAACGACATCTGTATATCTTGGAATGACACAACTCGCAATACTGCGAAGCCGCATCCGAATATCTTCGTCTGTATACAATGGAATAACTTCACTCGTAGAAGTGTTCGTATATTGTGCGTTTAATTCCCCCGAAAAAATTAAAGCAAAAAGGGATAATAAGAGCTGTATTAAAGTAGTCTTCATCGTAAAACGATAGTTAATAGAGGTGAAATTTTTAGTTCAATTTGTTGTAATCGAGAATGATAAATAGGTCAGATTGATGGGGAAACTGATAAATATCAAAAAAAGGTTGTAGATATTTTAAGTATCAGTTTTTAACTGGGTATCACAGATAAGGTAAAGGTAGTAAGATTTAGAAGCATAATAAAAGAATTACTTCTGTTTTGTAAAATATTAACATTAGTAATGAAGCTATAAGTTGTTGTTACTTCTTATTCTTCCTGTTTACTTGGCCTATTTTCTACCTATTTTATTAATTCAATTTCCATGCCTAATCATGTTTTGATAGTTGATTATTTATGAAGAGAATTAAGCTGTTATAGCATTTTTCCATTAGCATATAACTGCGATACATTAGGCGTTTTGCTGCCTCCCTTGGGCTCTAATGTAATATTTAAAGCTGCTGCATTGGGGATGTAAGGTACTTTTAAGAGTTCTTTTTTATTAGTTTCTAAGACCCCCATGTTAATCATTTCGCCAGCAACATCTGCCCATAATTGGAGGGATTTATTCGCAGGAATTTCTGGTAAGTCTACTACATTTAAATACGCATTTTTATCTACTTCATTCCAGTAGACGACAATTAAAGCTTTAGGGGAAAGACTGGAGCCACGTAGATGTACTTGGTTGGTGTTGACATCTTTTAGTACCGTAAATTGTTGATTGATTTGTGCTTTTTGACGGACTAATTGGGTATTCTTATTTTCTAATTGCTGGACTTTGTTTGCTAAGGTACCTATTTGATTTTGTAAATTTGATTGCTGTTGGTATAATAAAAAAGTCATTAAACCAAAACCTAAAGCAAATATAGCCGCAATACCTGTTATCCAGTTCCGATTTAATTTGGGACTAACTTTAGCGGAATTTTTTGGTGGTTCTTTTACGGCATACAAGACCTTTCGGCGCAATTTCTTTGGTGGTTCAATGTCATACTCCATGGCAAAATCTTTCATCATTCTTTGACTTTCTCTCACTTCTTTAGCTAGCGCAGGATTTTGAGCTAAATATTGTGCTATTTGCCTGCTTTCTTCCTCGGTTGTCAATCCTAGAACATATTGTTCTAGTAATGCTCGTTCTATGTGCGTTTTTCCTGTCACAATGAATTTATAGATTAATTAGCATGATGATTAATTTTTCTCTAGATGCATTTTTCCCTGTTCCCTTAACTAGTAACCTTTTTAAGAGAACTTGGGACAAGGAAACAGCAAATCAAGGAAATTGTTTAGGGAGGTGTTTTAGATAGAAGGTAGCTGACTTTAAAAAACAGGCACTACGGGTAAAAAGTGTGGGTAACTAAAAATGTGTTAAAGGATGAAGATAATGGCTTGTTTACCTTAGTAAGCGCAAATGATATTATTCATATTGTTGATAGGGCGGTTTTGCCTAAATAGTTAATAAAGGCTGACGGTGAATAGCTAGTAGTCATTGGTTTGGTCATTAAATTTGCTCATCATTTTTCATCTAGTCATTTACGCATTTTGTAATTGTTTCCAAAAAAAGGGTAGGAGTAACTAATGGCTCAATGACCAATAAACTAATGACTATTTTTATTCTTTTGGTTTTTTATAGCCCTGTCGCTCATTGTTAAAGTGTTCAAAAACGGTGTGTAAAAAACTTAAAATCATGCCTAATCCAATGAAAATATAAAAAATGGTAAAAATTTTACCACTGCTAGTTTGTGGGGAAAAATCACCATAACCAACTGTCGTCAACGTAATCACCGAAAAATAAAGAGAATCCAAATAACTCCAACCCTCTAACTGACGATAGACTAAAGTACCTATGAATAAAATAACAAGACTGGTGATTAATAAATCTCGGTATTGTTTATCTTTTAAAAAACTGATGATTGCTTTGAAAAAAACCATATTTCTTATTTGAGGAAAGTTTTAGAAAAAACGATGAATGATAAATGATGAACGATGAATTGTTGAACTCCGACGAATTCATCATTCATCATTTAAAACAAAAAGACTTCTAAAGTTTTAAAACCCTAGAAGCCTTTTTTAATAAAATGTTTTTTATAATAGGAATTCCTTAAGCTAATTTGCTCGTATATTTTCCTTCAACTGCTTTATAGTATCCACCTTTTAATTTATTAGCAATAGCTTCAAAAGCATCCAACGTTAGTTCTACATCTGCCATTGTATGAGCTGCCGTAGGAATCAATCGAAGTATGACCATCCCTTTAGGAATCACAGGATAAATTACCATAGAACAGAAAATACCATAATTCTCTCGCATATCCTGTACCAATTCCATGGCTTCATCCATGCTTCCGTGCATATACACAGGCGTTACACAACTATTAGTCGTCCCAATGTCCAAGCCTCTTTCTTTTAAGCCCGATTGTAAGGCATTCACAATTGACCATAACTTATCTTTATGCGTGGTATCCTTCAGCATTTCTAAACGCGTCATTGCCCCTTTTACTAAAGGCATCATTAACGTTTTGGCAAATACTTGCGACCGCATATTATACTTCAAGTGACGCATAATATCCTTGTCTCCTGCTAAAAAAGCACCGATACTCGCCATAGATTTAGCGAAGGTAGAGAAATAAACATCAATCTCATCTTGCACGCCTTGTTCTTCTCCTGCGCCCGCACCCGTTGCACCCAAAGTACCAAAACCATGCGCATCATCTACTAAGAATCGGAAATTATAGTATTCTTTTAAAGCAACAATTTCTCGTAATTTTCCTTGGTCACCACGCATACCGAATACCCCTTCAGAAATGACTAAAATACCACCGCCAGATTTTTCTGTTAATCTAGTCGCTCTTTTCAAGCCTTTTTCAAGCCCTGCAATGTCATTATGGTCAAAGACAATTCGCTTGGCTAAACTCATTCTCATACCATCTAAGATACAAGCATGACATTCAGAATCATAGACGACTACATCTTTACGGTCAAGCATGGCATCAATGGCAGACATAATTCCTTGGTAACCGAAGTTAACCAATACGGCTGCTTCTTTCTGTACAAATTTAGCTAATTCTGCTTCTAATTTATAATGCTCATCTGTATCTCCAGACATCATTCTTGAGCCCATTGGATAGGCTAACCCATATTCTTTGGCTGCGTCTGCGTCTACCTTTCTTATGGCTGGGTGGTTACCTAAACCTAGGTAATTATTAATACTCCAACAAACAACTTCTTTGCCGTTGAATTGCATTCTACTTGATAATTCGCCTTCTAATTTTGGGAAAATCCAATAACCTTCGGCTACATCTGCCCATTTTCCAAGTGGTCCTAAATTACCTTTAATCTTGTCAAATAAATCCATACTAATTTGTTTATACACTAGCTAAAAAACAATGAACGCTACTTGTCTACCGACAGGTAGTAATGACAAATGATGAATTAATAATTCAACGGTTCAACTATTCATTTCTTCGTTGTTTTTTAATAAAGTGCAACTTGTTTATAATAAGTCGTCAGAGAATTTATGCTTTGGCTGGTTCCTCAGCTAAAGCTTTTTCTACTTCTTTTTTTAATTGATTAAAATTTGGTTGGGACATTGGGGCTAATGGTAAGCGGACATCTGTATTACAATACCCTAAAATATTTAAGGCTGCTTTGATGCCTACTGGATTGCCATCTACATACAACCAATCGTGTACATTAATCAATTGTAAATTTAATTGTGCCGCAGTAGCAAAATCGCCACTTAAGGCGGCTCGAATCATATCCGAAAATTGTGCTGGAAAAGCATTGCCAATCACAGAAATAACGCCATCTCCACCACAAGCAATTAAGCCTAAAGCAGTCGGGTCATCTCCAGAAATTACTAAAAAATTAGCTGGCTTATCCTTAATAATTTTTGCTGCCTGTACAATGTCGCCAGAAGCTTCTTTAATGGCGATGAACTTGTCACTCGCATGCGCTAATCGCAAAGTAGTAGCCGCAGTCATGTTAGAAGCCGTTCTTCCAGGTACATTATATAAAATAATCGGCAAGGGCGCCGCTTTTGCTACTTCCATAAAATGTCTAAAAATACCTTCTTGATTTGGTTTGACGTAATGTGGGCTGGCAGACATCACTGCAGTAAACCCATCTAAGTCATAATTGTTCAATCTATTGACTAACCTAGAAGTATTATTATCCCCAAAAAGTCCTGCTACTAACGGGACTCTACCATTTGCTACTTTGGCAGTAAATCTTAATACTTTTTGACATTCTTTTTCTGATAAATTGACGGCTTCTCCAGTTGTTCCTAAAGAAACCAAGTAATCCACCCCGCCATCAATATTATAGTCAATGATTCGCTCTAAATCTGAGTAATCTACTTTACCATTGCTAAAAGGAGTGACTAAGGCGACACCTGTTCCACGAAATTGCTTCATTTTAATTACTAAATTTTACTAGGAAAAAATTTACTTGCTCCAAATACTTACTTAAATTTTTGGAGTCGAGCATTAAGTCATAATTATTCGGATAATCCGTTAAGGTGCCAATTTTATAATTCGCATTTATTGATACCGCTAGATACTCAAGGGGGAAACAATCTGTTTGGCAAAGATTGATGAGTAAATCATAATTTTGCGCTTTAAATTGATTGGTGGTAGCGTCCTTTGGTCGCCAAAGCCAATCTAAATCTTTTTTACAAAAGCTGTCAAACGGCAATTCTTCTTTTATTTCTTTTCTATCGACATATCCTAACACTTGAACGTTTCCAGCTTCTTTTTTAAGTTGGTCAACAAATTTGAGGGCGGCTATTTTTGTAGCCTCATCGGTCGCATCTAATAAAATGCCAACCTTGGCGAGTCCAGTAAAATATCCGGCTGATTTTTTTTGTTGGTGAATACCTTGCTCTACGTCTTTGAGGTGCAACCGCTCTCGATATTGAGTCAGTATGCTCATAATTTTTGTCTTTTGTGGTGGTTCAATTAATTGAGATTAACTGTTCCTAATTCCTAGTGGCTACCTTAAACAAGACTTATTTAGGGGTAGTTGCTAGGTCTATAGTGTCATATTCGCCCATTTGGCTGTATTTATTAATTCTTTTTTCGATTCTTTCTTCTACACTCAGCTCTTTTAACTCCGCAATCGCTTTTTTGATATGTCGCTTTAAAATCTTTGCCATTTCCTCTGGTGCGCCATGTGCCCCACCCAATGGTTCTTTAATAATATCATCGACGATGCCAAAACCGTGCATGTGCTCAGCTGTTAATTTTAAGGCTTCTGCTGCTTGTTCTTTATAATCCCAACTACGCCACAAAATCGAAGAACAAGATTCTGGAGAAATCACAGAATACCAAGTATTTTCTAACATAGAGACTCTATCGCCTAAGCCAATCCCAATTGCCCCACCAGAGGCGCCTTCTCCAATAACTACACAAACGATAGGGACTTTTAGTTGTGCCATTTCCAATAAATTTCGAGCAATGGCTTCTGCTTGTCCTCTTTCTTCTGCCTCAATGCCAGGAAATGCTCCAGGCGTATCAATCAAACAAACGACAGGATAATTAAACTTTTCTGCCATTTTCATCAACCGTAGAGCTTTGCGATAGCCTTCTGGATTCGCCATGCCAAAATTACGATACTGTCGCATTTTTGTATTGACGCCTTTTTGATGGCCCAAAATCATCACGGTCTGTCCGTCCAAACTGCCCAATCCTCCAACAATCGCCTTATCATCTCCAAAATATCTATCTCCATGCAACTCTACAAATTTCTTGCACATTTGATGGATGTAATATAAGGTATAAGGCCGCTCAGGATGCCGAGACAATTGCACTTTTTGCCAACCCGTCAAATTGGAATAAATATCTTTCCGTTTATTTTTTATTTTATTTTCTAACTCCTTAATTGTCGAAGATAAATCTACTTCGCCTTTTTCCCCAACTTGCTTGATCTTTTCAAGTTGGTCATACAAAGCTTCTAAAGGTTCTTCAAAATCTAAAAATTGCATAAACTGAAGTACTTAAGTGCTAGATGATATAAGCAGTACAAACTAATGTCTTTCTATAACTGCTTAAAAATAATGTTTACCACATCCTTAAATTATAAATGCCCTACAAAGCTACTAATAACTAGTGGCTTCAAAAGAATATCTTTATTTTTTTTATTTTTTTAACAATTTAACTTGCATCTAATGTTAAATCAATGTATATTTGCATCGCTTTAGAAGAAAAGCAATATATCATATACTTTATTTTAGTTTTTTGAAACTTTTTCAAGTATATTTCAGTTAAAGTTATTGGCATTAAAATTGCCAAACAATATAAAGAGTTTAGGTCCGGTAGTTCAGCTGGTTAGAATACCTGCCTGTCACGCAGGGGGTCGCGGGTTCGAGTCCCGTCCGGACCGCTAAAAGACATCCATTGGATGTCTTTTTTTGTTTGTAATTGTTCTTTGAA
>CALFWI010000247.1 GCA_937928615.1 uncultured Saprospiraceae bacterium
ATAGATAAAGCATTCGCCATCTTGCTTTGAGTCTTTTTTAAATTTTTTCTAAGGTATTTTAAATTTTTCGCTAACAAATGTTGAGTTTTTTTACAAATGTAAAAAAACTCAACAAGAAATAAAAATATATCACCTTAATTAAACATGAAATTGATGAGTATTTGATAATCTATTTTTATCGTATCAAAATAACCTACTGCTTTTTGTGTCACACTTTTCCATAAAATCAGCCCTTAATTTCCAAAGAGATTCAAGTCCATTTTCAATAGGCCATTCTTTTAATCCACTTTTCCTTATCTTGCCAACCAAAAATTTATTGCATCCTAAAATTGAGATATGAGTACTGGAAAAAAGGAGAAAAGAAAAGCAGGTAGGCCTAAAAAAAACAAAGACCTCAATACCAATAATATTTTGCGGATGGCGCTTAAGAGTTTTGCGCAAAAGGGATATGGTGGGGTCACTATTAATCAAATTGCTAAATCGACGGGGGTAGCCGATTCCCTTTTACATTATCATTTTGGTGGAAAAAAGGAATTATGGCAAAAATCCATGCAGTTAATTGGCGCAGAAATTCATAGCGAATTGGCGGATTTATTTAATTTGATTGATGATTTAGACGGTTTGGAAAAATTGCGCTTATACAATAAAAAAATTGTACAGGTTTCTGCCAAATATCCAGAATTTCAGCAAGTGGTGGTACAAGAAGTTTTTTCTGACAATCCACGCTCTGCTTGGTTAATTGATGAATTATTACAACCCATTTTTGCCCCCATGCAAAATATTATTGCCGCCGAAACCGCAAAAGGGCGCATCAAAGATATTCCTGCCGCTAACTTAACCAGTTTTATCATTGGGTCGATTACGACCTTGTTTACTCGGTCTTTTCAAATGAAAAAAATGCATGGGATTGATTCTTTAGACAAGGAACAAATTGATTTGCATGTGACCTTGATTAATGATTTGATTTTTAATGGCTTGCTCAAAAAATAGAAAAGTATAGGTGAACTTTAGTTCACCGAAAAAATTACAGGGAACTAATTCGGGTTCAATAAATAATATACGATTTCGATGGTTCAAGTCTCCAGACTTGAATACTATATCTCGTCGTCTCCAGACGACCGTAAATAACCTAAATAAAAGTCGTCTAGAGACTGGAAAAATTACAGGGAACTGAAGTTCCCTTATACTATAGTCCTAAAAATAAAAAAGGGGCATAAAGCATGTTTTTGTAGAAAACCATGCTTTATGCCCCTTTTATTTTTTACAAATTTTAATCCCTTACTTAATCTTGGAAAGGATTTGAAAAGCGTTGGTCGGTAATGAAAGACTCATCTGTTAAGGTATTTAGAAAAGCTATTAATGCCTGCTTTTCTAAACTATTTAAATTCATTCGAACAGGTTCTCCTGTATTACTAACAAATTTATCATCCAATTCAGGATGTGCCTGAATGCCCTTATCGTAATGTTCGATGACTGCGGTTAAATTTTCAAAACGCCCATCATGCATATAAGGAGCGGTCAATGCAATATTTCTTAAACTAGGAATACGAAATTTACCATTTTCTAAGCCTTTATCTTTCGATACTAAATCAAGACCAATGTTTGCGGTACCTCTTCGATTTTCGCCGCCAGAACTTCCATATTCGCCGCCTGGTTGGTCTGGTGCAGAAAAATTAGCACCCGCATGACAACCACTACATTGAGTTCGTTCACTAAAGAATAAATCTTTTCCTACCATCTCAAGGGTAGAAAAATTATTAAAATCATCTGCAAATCCTTGGTCAAATTTTGAATCGGCTGAAACCATTGAACACAGGAATTGTGCCATGGCATCTGCTATTTTCTCTGAAGTAACTTGTTCTGAATTATAGGCTTTTTTGAATAATTCAGGATAATAGTCGGTACTAGCAATTTTGGTTTCTAAATCTGCTAAAGACTCCATCCCCATTTCTATATGGTTTTGAATAGGTTTTAAAATTAATCCTTTAGCTGATTGTTCCCTAGAATCCCAAAATAAATTTCGATTGGTGACTATGTTCACAATCGCCATGGCATTTCGGGGAGTTCTTTTGCCTCCAAATCCTTTACTACTACTCAATCCATCCGCAAAAGCTAAAGATTGATTATGACAAGAAGCACAAGAAATAGAATTATTAATCGATAATTTAGCGTCATAAAATAAAACCCTTCCAAGCGTTGCTCCGTCATCGGTGATTTCAGGATTCAGTGGATTTTCTATAAAATGGTTTTGAAAATCGCTATCAGGAATCCCTGCAATAAATCCATTATTATTAAAAAATTCAAGTTTCTTAAATTGAGCAGGTAGTCCTGCATAAGTATGAGCAGTGGCAGGTAAATTTAGCTTTGCTTCTTTTAATTCGATATCCTGTTCTACTTGACAAGCATTAAAAACAAATAGTGTACAAATAAAACAAATGGTGAGCAGGGTTATTCTTTTAATCATTGTATATACATTTTGGTGATTTTACAATTTACAATTTTCTATAAATAGTTGATAGTTTTTTAACAGTTCGTGGCTGGAAACAGCTGAATTTTAACACTATATGTAAGACGTGCTAATTAATACGGTCGTTTATAGTCATCTTTTTATATTGTTTTTTCCTTTTCTTTCTTTTCTTACGAGGAATTTTAAAATTCAGAAATAGGGAAACTGGTGGAATAAATTCAAACCTAGGAACAGATTCAAAAACGCCAAAATCAATCCCTAAAAAAAGGGCTGTTTCTGTAGAAATATAAATATGCTCTGTTAAAGCATATTCTATTCCCCAAACAGGTGCTATCCCAAATGCCCCCGTCTCTTCGGATTTAGTACCTGAGATATTTAGGTCTCCGCCAATCAGCATAAAATCAAATCCACCATAATAAGCCCATCTTTGACTAAATGCTTTTCGCTTTTCCCAACCTATTCGAATATTAAAAAAGGCTTCTTCTGCATTTTCATCTCCAGCAGGGTCTACATCTAACCCAATGCCAAAACGAAATCCTTGATTGGCTTTTTTATAGGTTTTTGTAGAAATGTAAAAAGGCCCCGTTACCCTAGGGTTACTCCGATTAAAAGGAATTAATTGGACTAATAAAGGCGTCATATTCAAGCCCACTATCTTATACCCTGTTACCATTCTTAATTTTTGATAAAGCAAGGAATCTTTATTCGCTTGTTGCCCATAAACTAGATGATTCTGAACAAAAACAGCAATGAATAATAAAACAACTATATATTTTGAAGAGTGAGACATAAACCTAAAGGATTGAGGAGATTGATAGAAAGTCATTTTTCTAATGCTAGCATGCCCATTTTAAAATCTAAAATGTATATATAAGGCATTAGGGATTGTAGGGACTAATTCAAATCCTCGAGTTGGTACACGTTCTGCGGGGCTTCCAGGGATAAGGTCATTCTGAATACGCCCACTTTCATATACCCCATAAATAGCGGCTTCTGTACTAAGGGTTATAGTAGGCGTTATAAAAAAAAGAATGCCCATAATAGGCCCACCGCCTATCCCTATTTTTTGTTCATCTAATTTTAAGCTGGATTGGAAATCATTAAAATCAACCACTTCTTTTCTAAACCTACTCACTAGGTCTGCCCCCCAATAGAAACTAAACCGATTGCTTGCCTTTTTCCGCCATTCCCATCCTACTCTTATATCTACAGCAGTTTCTTTAGCATCTCTTTGTCCACCAACCCCCGTATTAAAATCAAATTCGCTACTAGTTTTAACCCTGAAATTATAGGCAGAACGAATAGCGCCATTGTTTTTTAATAGTTTCAAACTAAAAATATAAGGGTCTAATAATACATCTTGACCACCGCTATTAAAAAAACCAGCAAGGGTATGGGTAATATTTAAGCCTATTTCGACTTTTTTTACTGCTTTACTTTCAGCAGTTTGTGCAGATAAATTGACTGCCCACAAGCATATCAATAGAAAGGATAGATACCGAATCATCTGGAGTTGTTTTGTTGATGAAACGTATTATTTTATTTTTGTTTTATGAATTTCAAAAAATTAACACTCTTTGACTAAGGATTTAAATAGAAAACAGGGTAACTTCTTACTTTACCGCCTTGTTAAAAAACTAGACAATACAAATTAAAATTATGCCTATATTTGAATTCATTCTATAGCTCAAACAAATATAAACATGGAAATCACAGCCAATAATCTCCACCAAGCACTGATTCAAAAAAGTTATCAAACGCCTGTTGTCGTTCAATTTCATGCCCCTTGGTGCGGCCCTTGTCGGATGCTAAAACCTGTGCTAGAAAAAGTATATCAACAGTCTAAGCTTAAATGGAATTTAGCCTTTGCGGATGTTAAAGCCCATCCATTATTAGGCAAAAAATTCAATATTTTCACAATTCCAGAAGTTAAGTTAATAGAAAATGGGAAAGTGATTGCTTCTTTTGCTGGATTTAAATCGGATTATATTATTAATAATTGGTTAGATAATCATTTAAAAAAAACCAAAGATACCCCTCTTAGTCCTGTTATTAATCAATTAAAAAATAATGAAATTGAAGCTGCTAAAGCAAGTATCCTAGAACTTGCTATGCAAGAAAATCCTAGTTCTAATTATCTCAAACTTTTGATGGCTTTGCAAAATTTGGAAAGTAATAATGCCAACGCTATGCAATGGTTACAAAAAGTCGGTAGAAATGGAGATATAGATGGACTAGTAAAAAGCATCAGAGACTTGATTGATATAGACCAAGAAGATAAAAATCCAACAACGCCAACCTCTTCTCCTTATACCATTGCACCTGAAAAGGCAACTGCTAAAATTAATATTGCTACTTTCGACGTGGCATTACTCAGTCATTTAGTACATGGTGGTATCAACGAAATCAGAAGGCGAAAAGGTGCTGCTGCGTTAACTACAGATTCCATCTTAACGCAAGCTGCTTTAGACCAAAATAATTATCAAATTAGAACAGACCAATTATCTCATTATCAAGATAATCCTTTAAAGAAAACCGTTAGAGAAAGAGTCGATAGTTTTGGTGGACAATTTAGAATGGTGGGCGAAAATGTGCAATTCAAAGGCTTTCCGGTGAGAACTTGGAGTACAGGCAACGAACGAGAAATTATTACGCCGACTTATGTGGATGCTGCCGCTGATTTAATCAAAAACTGGGTCAATTCTCCAGGGCATTACAAGAACTTAATCAATGCCAATTATCGTTTTGTAGGAACGGCAGTTGGTTGGAATCCAGAAAACAGCGCTGTTTTTGCAACGCAGGTATTTGGTGCATAAAGTAACCTGATTCAAATGAGTAAATTGAGTAGTTTTCATAGCCACTCAATTTACTCATTTTATCATTCCTTCATTTATGCTTATTGAGGTACAGCAGTAGACTCTACTTTTACTTGCGAGAATATTTTAGCAAAATAGGCCTGTCCTTCAGGGGTAATATCGTTGGCATAAGCCGCTTTTCCATTTTTTTGAAAGACAAAATAATTGCACTGATCATCATAATACATATCTGCCTCAACCATTAATTCTCCATTTTTTTGAAAAAATATTCGTCCCATTGGTTTGCAATTACGATTGATACTAGCGACATTGGTCGATACAAAACCTACCATTTTTTGAATATTGGCCTTATTATTTACACTCATGCTAAAATCCACATTATAGAAGATTATATCAATAAAATCAGCTCCTTCATAAATTAGCTTCATTTCTTCAAAAGTAATACTCGGCAGCGTAGAAACATTCACTTCCGTATTTTTTGCACTCAACATTGCTTCCATAGAAAGCCCCTCTTTTTCTCCACTCTTTTTACCTCCTCCACAACTCGACAAAAAGACAACTAATAAACCGATTCCTAAAATGTAAAAAAGATTATTTTTCATTACTAAACATGCTATTATTTCAAGGTCAATCTGCTTTTTTGAAAGCACTTGACCTAAAATTGGTGTTATACAATTAAAAAATTAGAAGACTTTACGCTTTTATTGGATTAAAGATACTTTATAAATTGGATTTATGAGAAATGATGAGCGATAAATAATCAACAATAAATTCGTTTATTTCCCCAATAGCCTAAAAAACATAAGTCCCGCCAAACGTTAAAAAAAAACTCAATAAAGAATTGGCATTCGGATTATTGTCTTCGTTTCTAAACAATAAATTAATAGACCGAGTATATCGAGCATAAAAACCAACATGTTCATTGGTATGGAAAGTAATGCCTGCTAACCAACTAAAATCATTTTCTCTCAAAAAAGGAGCGGTTACTTCCAAGGCTGTATTTTCAAATTTGCTACTAAACAATCGACCATAAGATAAACCTGCTTGAAAATGCATTTTATGATAGTCTCCCTCCGCTTGATACCAATCTTTAATGGTGTAAATAATTGGTACCTCCATGTAATTTAGCTGAATAATTTTCTGTGGAACAGTCGTCCCATTGATAACCTTAGTTCGACTTCCTCTTTGGCTAAATAGAATTTCTATTAAAATAGCTGATTTTTCATTTAAAAAAGTAGATGCTCTCACACCAGCCGTCAGCCCCAACTTGTTAAATTCAGCAGATTCATCCCCATTAATTTGTGCTGCTGTTAGCCCAATATTCAGGCCTGCTTTAAAGCGCTGTTGCTGTGCAAAACTATTCGTTTGGATAAAAAACACAAAAATGAATAGCAAAAATAAGCCTTTGGCTATGGTTGAAAGTCGCATTAATAATAGGTGAGTGATTTAATTTTTTGAGTTTATACTTCCCCTGATATATCTTTAAATTTGATAGTAGCTCCTTTTCTGATTACCCCTCCTTGAATGACGCTAGCCGTGATACCTCCATGTCCTCGCATAGCATTATATCCACCAGGACCAAGATTTTCTTCCATCCGAGAGCAAGGTTGACAATACCCTGTTCCTTCTAAAATAACTTCATCACCAATGCTAAATTGTCTGTTTTTTAATGCCACTAGATTTAATCCAGAAACGACAATATTTCTTCTAGTCAAAAATGGGCTAATTGGTGTTTGTTGTTGCAGCATTCCTGCTACTGCTTGTAAATGTTCTGCTTGGATTAAGGTAACTTTCCGCTTTCCTTTTTTGGAGGTGTAATGATCATTCACTAAACCATCTTCTATGGTAATTTCAGCGATAGCTACTTCTACTAATGTGGCTCTTCTTTTTGGTCGTATGCCAATCCATTCAATTTGCCCCACTTGCGGAATCGACTTTAATAATTTTGACATGTCTGATGTGGCCATAAAAACAACTGCGGTAAAGTTAAAAAAACGTTTCGATGTTGTAGTGTTGCCTTGTTCTCTGAACAACAAG
>CALFWI010000248.1 GCA_937928615.1 uncultured Saprospiraceae bacterium
TGATGCGATTCGGACGAAAGCGAATGGGAAGACGTTGACGAAGGAATTGGTTTGGGCGATTTTGACTAAATGATTGTTTGACACGGAGAGACACGGTTTGATTTTTATGACTTTTTATGTTTAAAATAAATCATAATTTAAAACCGTGTCTCTCCGTGTCAAAAAGAACCCTAAAAAAAACTTTACTCTACTTTCAAAGCCTTAATCGGATTTGCCCGAGCCGACCGAAAAGTATGATAGCTAATCGTCAAAATAGCAATCAACATCGCCAAGAAGCCACCGAGTAAAAAGGTCATAGGATTGATATCAATACTGTAAGCAAAATTATCCAACCAACCATTCATGAAAAAATAGGTAAAAGGGCTAAAAATAAGAAAGGCAATACCAATCATCATCGCAAAATTCTTTGATAAATCGGTCATAATTTGTAGAATAGAAGCGCCCAAAATTTTCCGAATTCCAATTTCTTTAATTTTTCTTTCCGTCGTAATGGCCGCCAAACCGAATAAGCCCATGCAGGCAATAAAAATAGCCAATAATGCCATAATACTAACGACCGATTCCATTTGTTGGTCGGTATTATATAATTTGGAAAAATGCTCATCTAAAAAGGAATAAGCAAAAGGAATACTAGGAACTTGTTGATTCCAGACTTTTTCTACTAGAGCAATAGCAGCGGGTACATTTTCGCTACTAATTTTAACTGACAATTCATCATAGCCCCAATCAGGATGCACAACCATGGCTAGGGTGTTGATTTCATAATGCAAAGAATTAAAATTAAAATCTTCTGCCACGCCAATAATAGTGCCTAAAGAGTCATCTTCATACCAGCCATGACCAGCGGCAACACCCACGGGGTCTGCTAAATTCATTTCCTCAGCAA
This sequence comes from uncultured Saprospiraceae bacterium, assembly GCA_937928615.1. Taxonomy (GTDB): domain Bacteria; phylum Bacteroidota; class Bacteroidia; order Chitinophagales; family Saprospiraceae; genus JAFMDF01. The sequence continues at coordinate 887 of CALFWI010000248.1, forward strand.
AAGCTTCATTGATAATAAAAGCATACCCATTATCTCTAGCGTGTTCTTTTGAAAAGCCACGACCTTGTTTGATTTTGATGCCATAAACCTCCAAATAATCGTAATCTACATTGACATTACTGGGGGTCATTGCCTGAACAGAATCCGTGCGTAATTTGAAGCCCCATTGATGAAAATTATTACCTAATCGCTGACCAGAAGCCGTTACACCTTTAATCAGGTTATTCGCTAATAATTCTTGTTTTATCACTTCAAATTTATCGTTCGCTTCTCCATTCATCCCAATCAACATCATCTGGTCTTTATCAAAACCAATGTCTTTGTTTTTCATAAACCCTAATTGTTGCACGACAATCAAGGTACTCACAATCATGGCAATGGCTAAACCAAATTGAATAACCACTAAAGCGCTTCGAAAAACAGATTTATTATTCTTAACGTCCCCTCCTCTCAATACTTCAACGGGGTCAAAAGATGCCAAGTAATAAGATGGATAAATACCCGCAATAAAACCAAGTGCAATGGTCAACAAAAAGCCGCCAATTAGCAAGGTAGGATGTTCCAGAAAATATCCTAAAGATAAAGTTCGGTCAACTAATTGATTTAAAAAAGGCATAAACGCCCAATCAATAACTAAGGCTAAAGTGAAGGCAACTGCGCCTAACAGCATGGATTCTATGGCGAATTGACTAAATAATTGGTGTTTGAGTGCGCCAATAGATTTCCTAACCCCAATTTCTTTCCAGCGATGAGAAGCCCTTGCGGTAATCAAATTCATGAAATTAAAACCCGCAATGAGGAGAATGAAAAAGCCAACAACGGCAAAAATATCTAAATAAGCGCCATTGAATTTCCGATAATTTTGATAATCATGTTCAATGTCCATAGAAGTCAAATGAACATCCGTTAATGGTTGAAAAAATATTTTATAAAAATCATTAACGGTTTGTCCACTATCATCATCAGGTGGCATATGTCGCAATAAGAAATCGGGCATTTTACTTTCTAAATCAGCTACATCTGCGGAGGCATCAAATAATAAATAAGTATTTAAAAAATTACCGCCAAATTGATTGTCAAAATTGGGATTACCTTTTTTGAAAGTAGGAATAGAGAGTAGAATATCATATTGAAGATGGGTGTTTTCTGGTGCATTTTCAATAATACCTGTTACTTCAAAGCGCTCCTCTCCAAATTTTAAGGATTCCCCAATGGCATGATTATTACCAAAAAATTTATGAGCTGTTTCTTGACTCAATACAATCGTATTCGGCTCATTGAGTGCAGTTGCTCGGTCGCCTTGTAATAATTGGTAATCAAAGATTTGTAAGAAAGTACTATCTACAGCAACCGTTTTTTCTATTAACAAACGTTGGTCTCCTTTTTCAAATAATTGCCGACCACGACCCCAAAAGCGCGTATAGTTTAAGATTTCAGGATAATCTTTCTGCATATTTGGGCCCATTCCAGGCATAGATAAGGCGACTTTTTGCGTATTCGTGCCAGGGAAACTCTGGACTTCATCCAAACGGTAGATTTGCGCCTTTTTTTCATGAAAAGCATCAAAACTACGTTCATCTTGGATGAATAAATAAATGAGTAGGCAAGCGGCGATTCCTAAGGCAAGGCTAAAAATATTGATAAAAGTGACGAGTTTATTTTTAATACCATTACGCAGAGCAACTTTGAGGTAATTACGAAACATCGGGTGTTGATTGATCAGTGATTTGAATTGTGTATGAAGAAAGACCGAGTAACAGGAAAATAGTTGCAGGGGTATGAGAAACACTAAAAGTTGTGTAAGAATTAATGATTCTAAGGATTAATTAGGAGAGGTAGTTTGAAAAATAATTAAAATTTGGATACATTTGGTTTTGGTAAATGATTATTTTTTGACCTTTTTAAAACCTTATAAAATGGAATCCGAAATCCTAGATGGAAATTTTGCGACTAGTAATAATACTGGTGGTCTTTCAAATGAAGCCAAAGCTTACCTAGGCGAAACAGCTAAATGGGCTAAGTTTATAGCCATTGTAAATTTTGTTTTTATTGGCTTTATGGTCTTAGGGTCTGTGTCGGCAGGTGCTATATTTAGCAGTATGCCAGAAATGTCAGACAATCCAGCTTTTGCGATGTTGTCAGGAGGGATGATTGCTGCTTTCTATTTATTGTTCGCCGCTATTTGGTTTATTCCAACGCTATATAGTTACCAATTTGCGACCAAAACACAACGAGCTTTGAGGTTAAATGATGAACCAATGATGACCGAAGCTTTGGGGAAATTAAAAGCGCACTATAAATTTTGGGGCATTTTCATGGCGATTATTGTTGGATTTTATGCCTTAATGTTCGTGTTTGGAATATTTGGAGCGATGATGATGGGGTAATCAGTTACCAGTTGCCAGTTGGACGTACTAACTGGCAACTCGTAACTGGCAACCGCCTAATACCCCGCAGCCTGTCCATCTTTCCGACTTTCCGAAGCACCAAAATAAACGCCCCGTTCGGCATCATATTTAATGGCTTGGTAGCCGCCATAAATGCCCAATCCAAAACCAACTTCATGCCCTCGAATCATCAATTCCCGAATGGTTTCGTAATCAAAACCACTTTCTAACCGAATTTTTCCTTTTCCATTGGCTGGTTTACCAGTTGGGGTAGCAGAACCTGTATGGTCAATCCTTGGGGCATCTCCAGCTTCTTGAATATTCATGCCCCAATCAATCATATTCATTACAATTTGGCAATGTCCCATTGGCTGAAAATCACCGCCCATTACGCCAAAACTCATAAAAGGCTGGTCATCTTTGGTGATAAATGCAGGAATAATAGTATGAAAAGGCCGTTTGCCAGGTTCATAAGTATTGGCTTGTCCTTCAGTCAAGGAGAATAATTCCCCTCTATCTTGAAGCATAAACCCTAGTTTTGGAGCGACCATTCCACTACCCATTCCTCGATAATTACTCTGAATAAAAGAAACCATATTGCCCTCTTTATCGGCGGTCGTCAAATAAATAGTTTCTCCTGCACTGATTTGTCCCGCTTCATATTGTCCCGCACGTTCCGTAATTAATGCCTGTCGTTCTTTACCATAAGCTTTAGAAATTAAATGGGCTACATTGACATCGGCAAAGTCCATATCTGCATAATATTTAGCTCGGTCTTCAAAGGCTAATTTTTTAGCTTCAACAAAATAATGGAGGTGTTCATCACTCCCAAAAGCTATTTTAGAAAAGTCGTATTGTTCTAAAATATTGAGCATTTGCAAAGCCGTAATCCCTTGTCCATTTGGCGGCAATTCCCAGACATCATATCCGCGATAGTTGGTAGAAACTGGAGCGACCCATTCTGATTGATGACTCGTAAAATCTTCATAAGACAAGAAACCGCCTTGAGCTTGAATAAAATTGGCAATAGTTCTAGCAATATCGCCTTTATAATAAGCATCTCTTCCGCCCTCCGCTATTTTAGTTAAGGTATTCGCTAAAAATTCATTCTTAAAGACATCTCCTTTTTGAGGAACTTTGCCTTGACCAGCTATCGTATAAGTTTCTTTGATATTAGGAAAGCCCTTGCTTAGATAGAAAGGCACAGAATTGCCCCATAAAGCGGCAATATATTGGGTCAAAGGAAATCCTTCTTTAGCATACTGAATGGCAGGTGCTAAATTTTCCTTCATAGACAGTTTGCCAAATTTTTGATGTAATTCAAACCAGCCGTCCACCGCACCTGGAACACTTACGGGTAAAGGGCCATGCGAAGGAATTTTTTTCATCCCTTTTTCTTTAAAATAAGCTAAAGTCAAAGATTTAGGCGAACGACCACTCGCATTTAGGCCATATAGTTGCTGTGTTTTGGCATCCCAAACAATAGCGAATAAATCTCCTCCCATACCGCAACCCGTAGGTTCCATTAAACCCAAAGCAGCATTGGCGGCAATAGCCGCATCTACAGCAGACCCACCTTTTTTCAGAATATCCAAACCAACTTGGGTGGCTAAGGGTTGAGACGTGGCGACCATGCCATTTTTAGCAATAACTTCTGCTCTCGTGGCGAAGTTTTTTCCAGTCAGTCTATCTTGCGTAAATGCCATAATAGTGCAAAAAATTAAAGGAATAGAAAATACAATTTTTTTCATAATAATAGAAATGAAAGAACGATGAATGATTAGATAGTCAGATTGAAAATTGATAATTTGAAAAGAAGTCAGAAGTCAGGCCGTTTATTACATAAACTGTCAGAAGTCAGAAATTACCCAATTAAATTACTGGATTTCAGGTATTTATACTAAGTAAATCTGACTTCTGACAGAAAATTTCAATTTTCGGTCTGACTTC